>JANONM010000123.1:0-7526 GCA_031420855.1 Hyphomicrobiales bacterium | reverse complement strand
CGCAAATTGTCGCGGCTGCCGCGCCGCTCGGCCATCGTCGCCTTTACGGCAGAGATGGTTTATACGGTGGCTGAGATGATCCGCCGTCAACGGGGCGGGGCTGCCGTGGTCATGGGGGCGCTCAGCCCACGCACCCGCAATGCGCAAGTCGCCCTCTATCAAAATGGCGATGTGGATTATCTGGTGGCAACAGATGCCATTGGCATGGGCCTCAACATGGATGTGGACCATGTGGCGTTCGCGTCAACGCGGAAGTTTGATGGCTTCCAGTACAGGCATTTGACACCGCCGGAACTGGCGCAAATCGCTGGCCGTGCCGGACGTTACATGAATGATGGCACATTCGGTGTGACGGGCGATGCCGATGGTTTTGAGGCTGACATCGTAGACCGTCTGGAAACCCACAACTTTGAATCGGCAAAAGTGCTGCAATGGCGCAACCGGGAGCTGGATTTCAGATCATTAGACACTTTGCGCAAAAGCCTCGGAACTTTACCACAGGAAGTTGGTCTGACTCGGGCGCAGAATGCGGCTGACATTGATGCCCTCGAAGCCGTTTGCCGCGATCCATCGCTGGTCGACCTTGTACAAAACGCCAATGATGTGGTGCGGGCCTGGGATGTTTGCCAGATTCCGGACTACAGGAATATTTCTCCCGCCGAGCATGCCCACCTGGTGGCGCAAGTGCTGCGCGATCTGCAAAGTCGGCACGGACATATCTCGGAGGACTGGTTTGCCAAACAGCTGGCGTTCTGTGAAAACCTCGAAGGTGGCATTGATGCCCTGTCGCAACGGATTTCCCATGTGCGGACCTGGACTTTTATTGCTAACAGGGCTGACTGGCTGGAAGCTCCGTTGTATTGGCAGGGCAGGGCCCGTGAAATTGAAGATCGACTTTCGGATGCCTTGCATGAAAAACTCACACAACGTTTCATCGATCGACGAACCAGTGTATTGATGCGGCGTCTGGCCAAAAAGGAAGGTTTAATGTCGAGTATTGAAGACGACGGCGCCATCAGCGTTGAAGGCGAAATTGTTGGCCGGGTGGCGGGATTGCGATTTGTGCCTGTCGACGCTTTGACGGGGGCCGAGTCCAAGCTTTTAAAAGCTGCGGCTGTACAGGTTTTGACAACGGAGATTGCGGCGCGGGCAACCGTGCTGGCCAATACTTCTGATGCCGAACTCAAGCTGGGTCGGACGGGCGATATTGTCTGGTTGGGCCAGGCTGTCGGCAAACTGCAGGCGGGGGACCACCGTTTCAAGCCGCGGGCGGAAGTAATAAGCGATGATATCCTGTCGCCGATCTTGCGGGATGAAGTACGGTTGCGGCTACAGAAATTTGTTGATCGTGCCATCACAGCTGCCATTGGCCCCCTGATAATCCTTGAGGAGCCTGAAGGAATGGAGGGCTCCGTTCGCGGCCTGGCTTTTCGGCTGGCTGAGAATTTTGGCGCGCTGCCCCGCGAAATGGTGGCGGATGAAGTCAAGGCACTGGGTCAGGAAGAGCGGGCAAAGTTGCGCGGTTTTGGAGTCAGATTTGGCGCCTACAGCCTGTTCCTGCCGGCGCTTTTGAAGCCGGCGCCGACTGAGGTACGACTACTGCTGTGGTGGCTGGAAAAGCAAAAATCAGGTGGCGTAACGGGCGACGTGCCAAAGGCACCGCCGAATGGCTTGACGTCGACACTGGTTGATGCCGGCTTGCCGGAAGGGTTTTATGGACTGTGTGGCTACCGGGTCTGCATCAACCGGGCCGTGCGGGTTGACATGCTGGAACGGCTGGCGGATTTAATTCGTGACCGCCTGTTCTGGAAACCGCGTATCCCCGAAGAGAAGCGACCCGCTGGTTCCTTCGAAGGTGGCGGCTTTACGATTGTGCCTGATATGATGTCAGTCGTCGGTTGTTCGGGAACCGACTTTGAGAACATCCTCACAAGTCTCGGTTATCGTTCACAAATCCGTTCAGTTGAGAAACCGGTGGCGGTTGTTGAAGTAAAGTCTGAGCCGGTTGTGGCTGAGGTCGAGCAGGCTGGGGTTATTGTTGAAGCAGCGCCAGATGGGCCTATCATTGAAATTACGGTTGCAACGGAAACCTCAGTTGAAACCTTAACGCCAGAGACCACGCCACCAGAAACGCCAGTGGCGGAAAAGATCGACGTGGTGGTGTGGTGGCCCCAGGATCAAGGTCCGTTCAAGAAGCGACCACCGCGTCCTGAAAATCAACGTCGCCAGCAAAGCGTTGTTGAACCTGCAAGCGCTGAACAGGCAACCAAACCCGGCTTTCACAAAAAGCCGAGGCGACCCGGCAAATGGGATGCAAAGCCAGCTGAAACGCGCGAAACTGCTGTTGATGGAGCAGCGCCGGAAAGGCCTGCATTCAAGGGATCCGCTTCCAAAGAAAAGGGACGGCCTTCCGGTCCACGACCTGACCGTCAACGGTTTGACGCGACACGTGACAAACCTTGGGAAAAGCCCCGTGATAAACCCCGTGACAAACCCATGGACCCCAACTCACCTTTTGCCATCCTCGGCGCATTGAGGGCCAATATGGCCAATCAAGGCGGCATCAAGAAAGATGAAGATAAATCCTGATGGCCCAACGGCTTGACAAATGGCTGGTTTATGCGCGATTTGTCAAACACCGCAGCGCTGCTGCACAAGTGATTGAAAGTGGGAGCGTTCGGGTCAATCGCTTGCGGGTGCTGAAGGTCAGTCAAATGGTCAAGCAACAGGATGTCCTGACAATTGCTGTGGCGGGTCAGGTGCGGGTGGTAAAAGTCTTGGCGGAGGCAGAACGCCGGGGAGCGGCTGGCCTTGCGCAGCTGCTCTATGAAGAACTGACGCCGGGAAGCGCGCATGCAGGCCCCGCTGAAAAATCAGATGCAAGCTCCGGTTCTGTCTGCTAAATGATGGCAGCATTTTGAAATTTACCCTGACTTGGATCCGCCATGACCTACATCGTCACTGAAAACTGCATCAAGTGCAAATATATGGATTGCGTGGAAGTTTGCCCGGTTGATTGCTTCTACGAGGGTGAGAACATGCTGGTCATTCACCCCGATGAATGCATTGATTGTGGGGTTTGCGAACCTGAATGTCCGGCTGACGCCATCAAGCCTGATACGGAGCCGGGCCTTGAAAGCTGGTTGAAACTGAACACGGAATACGCGCCGAAATGGCCGAATATCACAATCAAGCGTGACGCCCCTGACGGGGCCAAGGAAAATGATGGCAGGGCCGGAAAATTGGCGGAATTTTCGCCAAATCCTGGCGAAGGCGACTAATAGCTGGTTTTGCACCCGTGATTCAGGCTAAATTAACTGTGTTTTTAAACACATAGCGGGGTTGCGCCGTGTACGGACGGCTTTTCCTTTAAATTTCCTTAAATTTGTGCTATGGAGTTTCCATGTAGAAAAATATGGGGGCGATAAGGCGTATCCGGGCTTCTGGCTCGGTTTTTTTGCGCCCAGACCGTCCCCCCAAAAACTGCTGACTGGCAAAGCTGGTCAAGCGAACAAAAGAGGGCAAGGCCATAATGGTTACCGCGAAAACGACAAAGAAGCCGACAGCCAAGATTTCAGCCAAAGTTGTGGCCAAGAAGCCAGTGGCCAAAGCTGCACCCAAGGTTGAATCCAAGAAACTGGATGTGAAGAAGCCGGTTGCCAAGTCGGCGGCCGTGACAAAACCTGCCGTCAAACAGGCCATTTCCAAGGCAGCCCATGCGGCAACGCTTTCCCCACAGGCAAAAGTTGCGGCAAAGCCAGCAACGGCGGTGAAAGCTGTTGCTCCCGCGGTCAAACCAGTTGCGGTTTCTGCACCAGTGATGAGCAAGCCCGCAGCAGTTGTTGCAAAGGCGGCAACCCCTGTTGCCAAGAAGCCATCCTTCAAGATTGGCGAACTGGTGGTTTATCCAGCCCATGGTGTTGGCAGGATTTCCAACATCGAAGAACAGGAAATTGCCGGTATCAAGCTTGAGCTTTACATTGTTGATTTCGAAAAAGAAAAGCTGCGCCTCAAGGTCCCGACGAACCGGGCCGAGCAGAAGGGCATGCGTCACCTGGCTGATCGTTCAATGATCGAACAGGCCATGAAGGTGATCCGCGGTCGCGCCCGTATCAAGCGCACCATGTGGTCACGGCGTGCCCAGGAATATGATGCGAAGATCAATTCCGGTGACATGATTGCGGTCTCAGAGGTCATCCGTGACCTCTACCGGTCGGACCGCCAACCCGAACAGTCTTATTCCGAGCGCCAGTTGTTTGAACAGGCGCTGGCACGTTTCGCCCGCGAATTGGCGGCAGTGCGCAAGGTTGATGAAGGTCAATGCGTCAAGGAACTGGAAGATTTTCTGGCCCGCAATGCCAAGCGTGGCGCTGCTGTCGGTGAGAAGACCGAAGAAGATACGGCAGAAGAAGCAGCATAAGATTTGCGAAACAATTTTGAATGGCCCCGGTGAGACCCGGGGCTTTTTTCATGGGTCGCGCCTTTGTCTGCGTTCAATGATGTAATGGGTGACACCATAGTCGGCGCTGCGCAAGGCACCTTCGAGATAGCCTTGCAAAGGTCCACCGCTGGCTTCACCGATGGTGGTCCAGCGACGCGCCCCGTCATGAATGGCAAGATGGGCCATTTCGCCGGGTGCCAGAGATCCTGAGTAGCTGGTTGGCGCATCGGAACGCTCGACACCGACATAGTGTTCGCTGATGTAGGGCAATATACGTTCCAGCGCCAACAACACCTGGCCTGCGTGAAACACCGCAGCGGCCCGACTGGGTGGCATGGGTCCGGTCAGAACCGTCAGAAGTCCAGCACCGCCTTGTCCGGTGCCGGAGGTCCAAATCTGTTCGCCGGTATCGGTGAGCAGGATGCCTGAATAGCGATAGAGTTCGTCAAATCCAGCCTCGAACATCAGATGCAACTTTGCACCATTGGCGTAGGTGGTGATGCTGGCCTGGTCGAGGGAATGTTGCGACAGGCCTTCCATCTTGACCTTGATTTTCTTCAGGCTGTGCAGCGGTGCCGCGAAAAACAAATGCCGCGCCGTGCGCCTGAGAACACCATTCCGGGTGTTGGCTTCAACCACAACGATGCCTGAGTGATCGGAAATGTGATGTACCCTCGCCTCAAAATGAATGCAGTCACGCACATCTTCTTCCATTGCGTCAGTAATCTGCTCGGTTCCGTCCGGCACCGTATAGGCCTCATCGACATTGGGGATCAGTTGGAAGCAAGGTGATGTCAGGTCGATTTCAAGATAATCGAACAGGACATGAAGATTGAGATTTTGAATCTCATGGCCATACTCACTCCAGAAAAACGACTTCAACATGGTGCGCAGAACGGGACCGGCCTCAATGCGCTTGAGATAGGAGGCAATGCTTTCATCGAAGAACTTCGGGTTCACGTCGCGCTCAACGTCGGCACGCCAGATTTCCTGGTCCGCCAGAATGGCGTTGATGGCTTTGCGGCTTTCCGAAAACAACAAGCGGTCAAACTCAACCTGCGAATAAAGATGACCATTGACCAGATAGTTCATGCTGTCCATGCCGGGTTTCAGACGGCGGACATAGCGAATGCCAAACTGGTTCATCAAGCGGATTGCCAGAGTATCTGTCGAGTTGATCAAATTGGCGCCATCGTCAAGGGTGAGGCCCAAACGGGAGAAATGTTCGGCACGGGATTTGACGCGACCTCCTGCCCGCGCGTCAGCTTCAAACATGATGACGGAAAAACCCGCGGCCTTCAAACGGCGGGCCGCATACAGTCCTGCAATGCCTGCACCCACGATGATGACATCGGCATCGACCGTTTGGGCGCTGGGTTTGTTGTTGGCGCGCTTGGACATCCAGGCATGATGGCGCGAAATATGGATTTGGGCAACAGGCGGACTTGCGACTACCGCCGTTCAAGATAATCCATGCTGCGTGCCAGGTCCCGGGCGATCTGTTTGGACTTGTGGACATCAGATGCGAAGGGCTCAAACGACACATAACCTTTATAGCCACCTGCCATCAGGCTTTGCACCTGGCCGCGATTGTCGATCATGTCCTGGTTATCCACCAGCACACGTTGGGCATCACGCATGGTGGCGGCGGTGTGCTTTTTGTCCACCACGCCTGAAACATGAATGAGACCAGTCTGGGCGGCGAATGTTTCAGTCTCGCCCGCCACAAAATGGTGGAAGGTGTCATGGGTGACTTTAAAGCGCTTGGCACCACCGACGGCGTTGATGGCGGCAATGGCTTCAGCTTTCAGACGCAGCGAACATTCCTCAAAACCCAAGGGCTCGACGCAACCAATGAGGCCGTGATCCTTTAGAATGCCTTTCAGGTGCGCGAGCGCTTCACGAATGCCATCCAATCTTTCCTCCGTGGACGGACGGAATTTCTTGTCGTTGGTGGGGACGAGAATGAGATTTTTGGCACCCGTGAGAGCCGTATATTCCGCCAGCTTTTTCGCCTCATCAGCCTTTGCTTTCGACCACTGGTTCCAGCGCTGCAGGGCATTGACGTTGATGATGGTGATGCCCTTGTCCTTGGCGAGAGCGGCAATCGACTTGGCATGCTTGTTGCCCATGAGCGCTGTTGGGATGTCATTGCGAATTTCAACAGCATTGATGCCAAGGCGAAGGGCCAGATCAAAAAATGCGTTGTAGCCAAGTTTCGGTGCCGCCATGTGGTTCAGTGCAAATTGCATGTGAAGTTTCCGCCCAAAATGAATATTGCGGCGCTGATACCAGCCGCCGCTACAAACTTCATCCGTTCACTGTTCGATTCTGTCAGAAACTTTCATAGACCCAGCAGTTACAGCTTTAACCGAAACAGCACCATTTCCCCGCCCCGGCGAGAATCAGTCACAATCAGGTAGAGCCCATCGCCAATTCGTGTCATGCCTTCAAAGTCATTGGCAATTAACTTTGGATCAGACACGGAAACTTTGGTTACCGGGCAAACGACGCTGTCACCACAATGCGAGAGATCAACAATCAGCAAATGCGCCTGCGGCTGATCAGTGCTCGGATCACGCGTGCGAACCAGCACCAGTATCCGTCCATCCGGCAAAGCTTCAAGTGCCTTGACAGAATCCTGCTTGCTTTGCAGGGCCTGAAAGCTCCATTTGCGCCCATCCATGGCAAAGATAGAGTGGACGTCTTTCGCATCATTGGAGAGATCAGCCTCAGGAGCAGTCAAAATTCCATATGGCTCTAACTCGCTCACCGATTCCAGGCGTTTATTGGGATTGCGATAAGCGTCTGGATCAGCCAACACGTTAGGTAATTTGATTTCAGCAATGTTTTTACCCTGCGATGTGAAGCGGCCAATGGAAGGCCCATCCTCAAAGGCGATGACCAACTCTGCGTCACCTGTTTTTCCATTGCTGCCGTTACGCACATGCAGGCCCTCGGCATTGGTCATGCCCCAACCGAAAAAACCAGTCGCTGCATCCACGATCTCTACTGAAAATACGGGTTCGACTTTGCTCAACTTGTCGCCCGCAATTGTAATCTTGAAGTGATGCAGAAAGCCGTT
>JANONM010000122.1:0-2971 GCA_031420855.1 Hyphomicrobiales bacterium | reverse complement strand
CAAACACGAAGCGATCACTCAACGCTCCGCCCATCAGGGCATCCGCACCCTTGCCACCCTTCAAGGTATCAGACCCGCCATTGCCAATCAAAGTCTGGCCCGAACTATTGCCAATCATCGTATCGGCGAAATTGGAGCCGGAAATGCGCTCCACATTGAAAATTGTGTCCCCAGCGGCAAAGCCCCCGGTGTTCACATTGGTCACGAGGTTGATGTTCACCCCTGTTGTCGAACCCGTATAGTAGAGGATGTCGTTTCCAGCCTCGCCATCAACCCGGTCCAAGCCCAGACTGCCGTACAAAACATCATTGTCAGCCCCGCCATACTGCTTGTCATTACCGAGATCGCCATAGAGATAGTCAGACCCTGCACCGCCATAGAGGAAGTCGCCATCGCCGCCGCCATACAGCATGTCGCCACCATCACCCCCGTAAAGCTTGTCAATGCCGCCGTTGCCATAGAGTTTGTTCGCGATGTTGTTGCCGGTGATCGTGTCCGCACCCGATCCGCCTTTGGCATCTTCAATGACTGTGCCACGTGCAATCACCACGTTGTCAATCAGTCCTCCGACGTCAGAGTAAAGCAGTTCGGTCAGGAAAATTTCCTGGCTGTTCGTGAAAGCGGAAAAATCCAGCGTATCTGTTCCACTCGTATCATAGACCATGAAGGCCAAGGGTTGGTTGTTGTAGATCGCCGGATCGTCGGGCGTGAGGTTGGCCCACATGTTGAGCATGGATTGCAGGGTGTTGCCCATATTGCCGCCAGGCCCCCACACTGTGTTGCCCGTCTGATGGCCCGCAGGACCAGCGCCGTAAAGGTTTTGAATGGCAATCAGGTCGCCCGGCATGATGGTGCCCAGAAGGGCGTAGCTGTCATTCGCCACGGTCGTATTGGTGGTTTGGCTGAAGTAGGACATGACAGAGGCCAGCCAGCTATCGTTGTTGTAAAGGCGTTGCGCGAGATTGTTCCAGTCAGCATCGCCATTGTAATTGCCTGCATGGCCGAGCCCCAGCGCATGGCCGATTTCGTGGATGTAGGTCTGGAGCATGTAACTGTTCATGGACAGCGTATCCCAGTCGTCGGCAATGTTGACATAGGAACGCAGCGCCGTCTGGCCCTGCGGACCGCCGATGTCGGAATAGGCATAGGCCCCGGTGTTGTCCATGTCGTTGAATGTGATGTCAGCTGTCGTTTGGATTGAGAGTTCGTAGGCTCCTTGCGACGTATCGAAGCCATCCGCCACAACGTAATAGGTGCCAGAGGTTGTCGCCGTGAAAGAAAGGTATTCACCGGCTGCGGGATTTGGCTGATCCGCAGGCGAAAGACCGGGGATGGCGTTGCCCGCGCTGTCACGCAGGTCCAGGATTGAATCAAGTCCCGCCCCCAGAGGAAGCCCCGTCATGCCCATCAGATAGGTTTGACCGGCGGTCAATGTGACCTTGTAATAATCGACATCGCCGTTGCTGATATTGCCGGAGACGACGGAATTGGTGTTGATGGTGTAGGCTGTCGCGATGCTGCCTGCTGCATCAGCCACTTCGTTGAAAAGGGTTGGCGCTGCGCCAACGCTGGTGAACGTCATGCCTGTTGCAGCACCCCACTGACTGAGGGCGTTCTGCGCAATGGTCTGCGCTGCCAGCGACAGACGGGACATATCGATGGTGAGATTGCGGTCAACCGAAACATCAAAGGCGAAACGCGTGCCCCCCGTGAAGTTCCAGTACCCGTCAGTCAACTGGCCGGCGATCTGGTCCCATGTGAAAAGTTCCATGTCGGTTTCTCCTGACTATTCTTGTTTCGGCATTGGGGTAGCTGTAAGCGCGCGCAAATACAGGGACTGGCGCCGGCCAGCGTCGAGTTTCCTGTCCGTCATGACCACAGAAACACGTGAACCTTCCGTAATCTCGCCGGACGGACCACGCCACTTCAATTGCAGTCCTACGCTGGACGTGGTGGCATTGTGAATGATGATTTCGAGGGATGGGCCGGGTGACGGTGTGCCAAGCACAAACTTTATATCTGGATAGGTTTGAGAAAGCACACTCATGGCCTCGCGACACACCTGTTCATCGAGGCCCGCGTCCGTTTTGCCGACAACCGAGCAGGCGACCGGAAAAGCCCTTGTACTCGCCTCTCCCGGACTGGCGCAAGCAATCAAGATTCCACTCAACCCCGCAAATGCAGCAAAATTACGCACACAATTCATCTCATCGTTTCAGGCTTGTTGCGGAATGAGACCTGTTGGCCAAGTGCACCCTGCAAACAGATGTTACCCTGAGTATGCCTTCCGTCCGGGAAGAGTCAAGTTCCATGGTTTGGCGTGCCAGCACAAAGCGGGCATTCCCTCCGATTGCTGGCCGACCGCAGCCTCACGTCAAAATCGTCAGATCCCCTGATGTGAGATTGATGGTGTTGATTGTTGTGATGGCTTGGAGTTGGATGAGTGTGTCGTTGACCGTCACACCTGCCACGCCGTCGGAAATGAACATCCAGGTGTTGCCGGTGGCGTTGACCTTGAAGAAGGCGAACTCGCCTGACGCATTGGTGGCGGCGGTCATGCGGGCGGTAATGTCGGCAAGGGCATCGGCCATGGTGGTGCCGGAGCCTGCGAGGAAACTGGCCACCCCTGTTGCTGCGTTGATGGAAGCCTGCGTTGCCGTTGCTGCTGCGGATGATCCGCCAATGGTCAAAGCCGCACTGGCAAAATCGATCTTGTCGCCAACACCAACTGCGCCCTTGGCATAATCCGAAATCAGATCGGCGCTTGCTGCTGTTTGACCGGAGTCACCGAAGGCAAACACGAAGCGATCACTCAACGCACCGCCCATCAGGGCATCCGCACCCTTGCCACCATTCAATATATCAGACCCGCCATTGCCCATCAAAGTCTGGCCGGAGGAATTGCCAATCATCGTATCCGCGAAATTCGATCCTGAAATGCGCTCGATATTGAGGATGGTGTCATCCTGCG
>JANONM010000121.1:0-6689 GCA_031420855.1 Hyphomicrobiales bacterium | reverse complement strand
ACCTTCTCCACGAAGGCGTGGAGAAGGGCCAGCTTTGCTACATGTCCCTTCTCCAGCGTAGATGGAGAAGGTGGCCCGAAGGGTCTGATGAGGTCCCTTCGGTCATCACGTCAACTAAAACACCCGGTTCACATAGCCGCGCACCATGGTCCTGCGGCCCAAACCACCATTATGCTTCGACGCTGCCATTTTGAGATTGCCGTTTGAACCGCGCACTGCCAGCGAGAGATGCTTCAGGCCAAATTGCACATTGGTGGCAGCATTCAACAGGTTGCCACAGGAACCACGAAAGCCGATGCCCTTGGCTGTGGCACATTTCAGTTGGAACACGCCATATTCGCCAGCCGCACCGCGGGCTCTGGGGTTGAAGCCCGATTCAATTTTGGCGATGCGCAAGGCAAACCACGTCGGCACACCATAGCGTGGCGCTTGTGATTTGATCAGCGCCACCACATGGCCATGGTTGCCCGATGCAGGGATAGCAAACGCTGCACTTGTGCGAACGCGTTTGCCGGAAAGCCGGCCCGCATATTTTCGCGTTTGCACCTTGCGATGCGCGATCTTGTGCGTGCGTTTGTGTTTTTTAACCAGCTTGGGGGCACAGGTGCCGTAGTCACGGCAATTTCCAGACGCCTGGGCAGGAGCGCCCATCAAGCTGAAAGTCAGAAGGGCCGCAGAAAGTCCGGCCGCAAGTTTAAAGGTCTTCATGTTATTACTCCTTCGTTTGGTACAAACAGGGCCGCCCCAAATAAATCTGCATGCCTGCGCATGCCTTGCTACTCCACGACCGCCGCTGTCTGGGAAGGCCTTTCGTAAACCGCCTAAATGTGGCGAGAATGCGGTAAGACATGAAGTTTTTTCGCGCAGATTTATGATCGATTTCAAGGATTTATTAAGGACCTTCAATGTCGTTTTCTGGCCCTCCATTGCCGCATACCCAGCCTCGGACTTTTAAAATTTTCGACTTCAGCAAATGGTTCAACTCCCTGAGAACTTGCTGTAAGAGCGGCGCAAAGGAACGCCCATGAAATTTCTCGACGAAGCAAAAATCTATGTGAAGGCTGGCGATGGCGGGGCTGGAGCCGTGTCATTCCGCCGGGAGAAGTTCGTTGAACTCGGCGGTCCCGACGGTGGCGATGGCGGTACGGGCGGCGATGTCTGGGCGGAAGCCCACAACGACCTCAACACGTTGATCGACTATCGCTATCAGCAACATTTCAAAGTGCGCACCGCAGGCCATGGCATGGGCCGTTTGCGGGCTGGCGAGTCAACCGAAGATATTGTGATGAAGGTTCCCGTGGGCACCGTCATTCTGGACGAGGACAAGGAAACCGTCTTGGCTGATCTGTCCAAGGCTGGCCAGCGCGCCCGCATTGCCAAAGGTGGCAATGGCGGTTTTGGCAATCATTATTTCAAGTCGGCCACCAACCGCTCACCTACCCGCGCCAACCAGGGTCAAATGGGTGAAGAACGCTGGATCTGGCTGCGCCTGAAACTCATCGCCGATGCCGGCATCATCGGGCTGCCCAATGCCGGAAAATCCACGTTCTTGTCTGTCGTGACAGCCGCACGCCCAAAAATCGCCGACTATCCCTTCACCACCTTGCATCCGCAATTGGGCGTGGTGAGGAGTGACGACAAGAGCTTTGTGCTGGCTGATATTCCCGGCCTGATTGAGGGTGCCCATGAAGGGGCGGGATTGGGTACGCGGTTTCTTGGTCACATCGAACGTTGTGCGGTGTTGCTGCACCTGATTGATGTGACTGGCGATGATCCGGTTGAAGCTTACAAGACGGTGCGCACTGAGCTTAAATCCTATTCGAAACTCCTGGCCGACAAGCCTGAAATCATCGCCTTCAACAAATGTGATGCCATTGATGAAAAGTCGCTGGAAACAAAACTCAAGGCCTTCAAGGCCAAGGTCAAGCACACACCGCTGCTGATATCAGCCGCCGCCAAACAGAATGTTGATACCACCTTGCGGGGCCTGATGAAGGTCATCACCTCGACCAAGGCCAAAGCTTTGCTGGCCGATCCCGACGGTATTTCAACCGAGGTCTGGGAGCCCTGATCTTGTCAGCCGTCAAAAACCGTCTCCAGAAAGCCCGGCGCATCGTCATCAAGGTTGGTTCTGCCCTCTTGGTCGAAGCCAAGTCCGGCACCGTCAAATCAGCTTGGCTCACCTCACTCGTTGAAGACATGGTGGCGCTGCGGACAGGTGGTGCTGAAATCATTTTGGTTTCTTCCGGTGCCATTGCCTTGGGTCGCCACAAACTGAAATTCCCCAAGCACAAACTGGAACTGCCGCAAAGCCAGGCCGCCGCTGCTGTGGGGCAGATTGCCCTGGCCCAGGCCTGGACGGAGGCGCTTGGTGTCAAAGGCTTGGTGGCCGCACAAATTCTGGTAACGCTGAACGATACGGAAGAACGCCGCCGACACCTGAATGCCAGGGCCACCCTGACGACCTTGCTCGAACAGGGTGCCATTCCGGTGATCAATGAAAACGACACGGTGGCCACCAGCGAAATCCGCTATGGCGATAACGATCGTCTGGCCGCCCGCGTTGCCTCCATGATGTCGGCTGATTGTCTGGTTCTGCTGTCGGATATCGATGGACTTTATTCCGTCCCGCCTGACCAGAAGGGTGCGGTTTTCATTCCTGAAGTCACCGAGATTACCCCCGAGATCGAAGCCATGGCGGGAAAACCTGTTTCGGGTGTGGGGTCCGGCGGCATGATCACCAAAATTGAAGCGGGCAAGATTGCGCTGGGGGCGGGTTGCCACATGGTGATTGCTTCGGGCCACAACAACCATCCCCTGCAACGCATCATCGATGGCGAGCGGGTGACGTGGTTTGTCGCGCAAAGCTCAGGCCTGCAATCCCGGAAGCGCTGGATTGCCGGAAGCTTGCAACCCACAGGCCGGCTGGTGATTGATGAGGGGGCCAGGGGTGCCTTGCTGAAAGGCAAAAGCCTGTTGCCAGCCGGTGTCAGGGATATCATCGGATTGTTTGGCCGTGGCGACACTGTCAGCATTGTCACGTCAGATGGCAGCGAAGTCGCCCGTGGCATGGTGGCCTATGATTCCATCGACGCGCAAAAAATCAAGGGCTTGAAATCTGCTGATATCATGAAAACCCTGGGGCTTGCGGGCCGCGACGAAATCATTCATCGCGATGACCTGGTGATGATGACCAACGACAGGCTTGCAGGGGAACAATGATGGACAGTGCCATGCTGGATTTGGGGAAACGTGGCCGCAAAGCCGCTCGCAGCCTTGCCACATCGCCTGCGGCCCAGCGCAATGCCGCACTTCTGGCCATGGCGAAATTGATCCGTCAGCACACGGATGAAATCCTTGGCGCAAACCAGCGCGACCTCGAAGCCGCCAAGCAAAAAGACTTGAAGGCCTCATTTGTAGACCGCCTGACGCTCAATCCCGCCCGCATAGAAGCCATGGCGCAGGGTCTTGAAGACATCGCAGCCTTGGCCGATCCCGTGGGCCGGATACTGGCAAAATGGACCAGACCCAATGGCATGGAAATTTCCCGCATCACAGTTCCCATCGGCGTCATTGGCATCATCTTTGAAAGCCGCCCCAATGTGACAGCCGACGCTGGTGGCCTGTGTCTGAAATCCGGCAATGCCGCCATCCTGCGGGGCGGTTCAGACAGTTTCCAATCAACGGCGGCCATTGCCGGTTGTCTTTCAATGGGTTTGGCTGAAGCGGGGCTTGACCCCCATTGCATCCAGACCTTGCCCACCGCAGACCGCGCCGCCGTGGGCGAGATGTTGTCCGGGCTTGGCGGCACCATTGATCTCATTGTGCCACGCGGCGGCAAAAGCCTTGTGGCGCGGGTGCAGGCCGATGCGCGGGTGCCCGTGTTCAGCCACCTCGAAGGCATATGTCATGTTTATGTCGACCGGGATGCAGACTTGACAATGGCCTGTGACATCGTCCTCAACGCGAAAATGCGCCGCACCGGAGTCTGCGGTTCCGCCGAAACCATTTTGGTTGACACCGCCATCGCCTCCACAGCCTTGCCCGCTTTGATCAGTACACTGAGCGCTGCGGGCTGTGAAATTCGCGGTGACGCCGCAACCCTGAAAGTTGACAAGCGCGTGAGGCCTGCAAGTGAAGAAGACTGGTCAACCGAATATCTCGATGCCATCATCTCCATGAAAGTGGTCGAGGGCGTAGATGCCGCCATGGACCATATTGCCCGTTATGGTTCGCAACACACCGACAGCATCGTCACCGCAAACACTGCAACGGCAGAAAAATTTTTAAGGACTTTGGATTCCGCCATCGTCCTTCACAACGCCTCGACCCAGTTTGCCGATGGTGGCGAATTTGGTTTCGGCGCGGAAATCGGCATTGCCACGGGCAAGCTCCATGCGAGAGGCCCCGTCGGTGTCGAGCAACTCACCACCTTCAAATATCAGGTCCGGGGTTCCGGCCAGATCAGGCCGTAAGGTGCTCAGGCTGCCACCGCGTGGAAGCGGCCAGCGCATTGGTCTTTTTGGTGGCAGCTTCAATCCCGCCCATCGTGGCCACTTGATGGTGGCGCTTTATGCCTTGAAACATTTGCAGCTGGACTGGGTGTGGTGGCTGGTCTCGCCGCAAAATCCGCTGAAGGACAAGTCCGAAACCGGCGAATATGCTGATCGGTTGAGACACACAAAACGCATTGCCAGACATCCACGTTTTTTGGTGACCGACATCGAACGGCAGATGCAGTCAAAATACACGGCTGATACATTGCGGCAGCTGCGGCAAAAAAGTGGTGCCAGCAAATTCGTCTGGATCATGGGAGCCGACAGCCTGACTTCACTGCACCGCTGGCATGATTGGCTTGACATCGCGGCTACCATGCCGCTCGCCGTGCTGGCCAGACCTGGCTATTCGATGAAGTCCTTGCGTAGCCCTGCTGCTTTGCGTTTTGCCATGTCACGCGTGACCATGCCTGCTGGCATTTTCGCTGGCAAACCTCCCGCCTGGACATTCGTCACCATGCCCCTGCGCCGGGAAAGTTCAACCGCCATTCGCCGCCGCAGACCATCTGCCAAAAGCAAAACTTGAAGCAGAGGCCGTCACCTCCTAGAAGCCTATTCAAATACTGCCATTGAAGGACCACGACACTGAAAAAGCCCATCAAGAAATCCACGCCTGCTGCAAAGAAGCCTGCTGCAAAGAAGTCACCAGCAAAAAAATCTCCTGCCAAAAAAGCACCGGTGAAAAAATCAGCCGTCAAAAAACTGTTGGTAAAAAAGCCAGCTGCCAAAAAAGCACCCGCAAAAAAGCTGATTGTCAAAAAGCCAGCTGTCAAGAAATCGTCATCCAAGGCAGCTCCGGCTAAAAAGGCGGCTGTCAAAAATCCTGCGATCAAGAAGCCAATTGCCAAAAAAACGGTTGCCAAAAAAGCCGTGGCGAAGCATGCCGTCGCAAAAAAAGCCTTGACCAAGACGATTGTGCCAAAGCCCAGCACCGTCAAAACCATCACCAAAAAAACCATTACCAAAACCGCTGAGCGAAAACTGGTGAGGGCTGCAAAAGCCGCCAAATCACCAAAACCTGCAACCAGCAAAAAACTTCTGGCCGAACCCATCTGGTCGGCGCTTGTCAAAAATGTCTTGCAAACCCTGGATACCGCCAAGGCCGAACAGATCGTCGCCGTTGATCTTGCCGGCAAGTCAACCATTGCCGACACCATGGTGGTGGCCTCAGGCCGCTCCAGCCGCCATGTCAACGCCATTGCCGATCAGGTGGTAGAGGAACTGAAAAAGCACGGCCAAAAAAACATCCGCATCGAAGGCGTTCCCCAGTGTGACTGGGTGCTGGTTGATGCAGGCGATATCATCGTCCATGTTTTCCGCCCGGAAGTCCGCAGCTTCTACAATCTGGAAAAGCTTTGGTCGGCCAATATCCTGCCAGAGACATGACGGAAGTTAAGTACGACGGACACCTATATGAAATGACCTCCGTTGAATGTTTGAACTTGCCCAAATATCCCCTCCCCCTTGTGGGCAGGCCTATCACCTGTGGCCAAAGGGACCTCATCCGCCCCGTTGGGGCACCTTCTCCACGAAGGCGTGGAGAAGGGACGACATCGCCAACTGTCCCTTCTCCGACGAAGTTGGAGAAGGTGGATCGGGCGAAGCCCGAGACGGATGAGGTCCCTTTGGCGGCTACAAGCGAAAGCCTTGCCCTCGTGCGAGAAGCAGAAACGTCAATTCAAAAAGCCGTTGGCATGTCATTATGAAACTCATCATCGCCGCCATTGGCCTTCTCAAAACCGGACCTGAGAAGGACATGGCGGCGGATTATGAAAAGCGGATTTCCACCGCTGGCAAACAGGCAGGCATAACCACCCTGGCCGTGCAGGATTTTGCCGAATCACGTGGGTCCACAGCGGATTTGCGCAAAGCGGAGGAAGCCAATTGGCTTTGGAACACACTTCCACCAGGTGCCGCAGCCATTGTTCTGGATGAACGGGGCAAGGCTTGCACCAGCGAGGAATTTGCCAAGCTGATTGCCGGACATGGCAGGAATGCCACGAAAAACCTCGGCTTTCTGATCGGTGGCCCCGATGGCCACGCCAGCGACACCCGCCAAAAAGTCCGTCATGTCATGTCCTTTGGGCCCATGACCTTTCCCCATCGCTTGCTGCGCGTCATGTTGCTGGAACA
>JANONM010000120.1:0-5698 GCA_031420855.1 Hyphomicrobiales bacterium | reverse complement strand
GTCCGAGACCTGTCCCTTCTCCAACGAAGTTGGAGAAGGTGGATCGGGCGAAGCCCGAGACGGATGAGGTCCCTTTGGCCGCATGCGATAGCCCTGCAGTTGTGGGAAGGAAGAAGAAAGGTCAATTCAAGTGGCCGTTGCCATAAATCTACTTTCGGCGGGTTGGCTTTTTGGTTTTCCCGGAAGATTTCAGAACGGGTTTTCGGGCTGCTGGTTGCTTTTTTGCAACGATCTTGCGTTTGGGCTTGCGCTCAACAGCATAAATCGACGGCAGTTCTTCCGGCTCGACGTCATGATCCACAATGGATTGTTCCACCTGTTCGGGCAGATCAAAAAGTTCGCGCGGCCACAGCTTGAGGCGCGGCGCCATGGGGGCTTCTCCGGGTTTGGGACCCAGTTGTGGCGCAATAACCGGCGATTGGACAGGTGGAAAAATGGCGAGAAGGTTGGTCAATTCGCGGGCCGGTTTGGGTTCTCCCAACAAATACCCCTGACCCAAATCGCACCCCAGCATCAGCAGCATGTCGAGTTGGTCATCCGCTTCGACGCCTTCAGCGACCACCACCATGCCAAGGCTGTGGGCCAGTTCCACCACCGTCGAGAGAATCAGTCCACCCCTGCCGTCCAATGCCTCTGCCGCAATAAACGACTTGTCCATTTTCAGCGTATCGAAAAGCAGGTCACGCAGACTGGCAAGATTGGAAAATCCGGTGCCAAAATCATCACAGGCCACACCAACACCGATGGCCCGCAACTTGACAATCAGCTGGCGGGTGCGCTCGGGATAACGCATGACCACGGATTCTGTGAGTTCAATCTTCAAGGATTGCGGGGGCAAGCCTTCGCGCGAGATGATGGCCTCAATCCGGTCAAGGAAGTTGCTGTCTGAAAGCTGGTCCGCCGACACGTTGACAGCCACATAAACCGCTGAATTGCGGATCAATGTACGTTGCCAGATGCCGAGTTGCCGGGCGGCCTCGCTGAGAATGAGATCGCCGATCTCATTGATCAGGCCTGCTTCTTCGGCCATGCCGATGAATTCACCGGGTGACAGGGGGCCGCGTGTCGGGTGATTCCAGCGGGCCAGGGCTTCGAGGCCGGCCACACTTCCGGTGGGCAGATGGATGATCGGCTGATAGTGCACCTCGATTTCATGGCGGTCGATGGCGCGGCGCAAATCAGCCTCAAGCGCCACATTGTCGGCCCGTTCATCCTTCATGTCTTCATTGAAGAACTTGACGGATCGTTGGCCGCTGGCCTGGGCGGCATGCAGGGCCGAGGCTGCCTGCTTGCGCAAATCATCAGCCGAATGGCCATCGCCACTCGACAATGAAATGCCAATGGTTGGCGAGAGGTAAACCTGCTGGGTAGCGATGCTGATGGGCTGACCGAGTTCCTGCAAAAGTTTCTCGGCAAGATCTCCAACGTTGCGGCGGGCAATGCCCTCCACATACATGACGGCAAACATGCTGCCGGAAATGCGGGTCAGGGTTTCCTCGGGATTGAGGTTTTCAGCAATCCGCTGGCCCGCCGCCAGAAGCAGCTGGTCGCCCAGATCATGGCCAAGTCCATCGTTCAACACCTTGAAGCGCTCGATGGCAATCAGCACCACGCGCACCGGCAAGCCCAGGGGCTTGTCGATTTCGCGTTCCAGCCGGTCCATGAAAATCGCCCGGCTGGGCAGTCCGGTCACCGGATCGCGCACGGCTTCGTTGATCAGCTTGTCTTCCTGCTGCTTGCTACGGGTGATGTCGGTCAGGGTACCAATCAGTCGTTCGGCATAAACACCGGGACCTGGCAGTCCCCGGGCTTTCAACACAAACCATTGATAATCGCCAGCCGCATTGCGCAAGCGAATTTCCTGTTCGATCACGCCATTTGCCTGCATGTGGCCGGGACTGACCATGGCGGCATAGGCACGCAACTCGGTGGGGTGTAACAGGGAGGTGAAGTTGTTTGCTGCTGACCCGGTCTTGAACATGTGGTGGTCATAACCGAGGCTCTTGGCAAGCTCATCCCCCACTTCAAGCACTTGCAGGTTGGGCAGCCAATCCCAGAGGAAATGCTGGGCACCTGCCAAGGCCAGGCTGCGGCGCGAGGCGTCTGTCAGATAGTAATTGGAGAGATAGCCTTGGGAAAAGGCAAAGCGGGCCATGGCAAATGCCAGTGCCGCCACGATGGCTGACAGCCCCGCCATCAACAGGGGTGACAGGTTTGCTGAAGGAGTCCGCTGCATGGCAGCCGCCGCTGCACTGAGCGTCCAGGCCAAAACGCCACACCAAAACAGCATGCCGAATTCCATGGCTCCCTTGCTGGGTTGACGGGCCTGAAGGGCGAGACAGAAGCCAAGGGTGGCGGCAACGACAACCCACAACCTGGCAAATTGCGCGGCCCTTGCCGGGTCACGGAATGCCAACAGACACAAACCTGTTGCTGCACCGAGGATCAGCAGACCGTGCAAAAGCTGAAAGGTTTTTCCCGATGTCGGCTGGCGGTTCGGTGCTGTCAGTTTCCAGGCAGCAACGGCGATGCCTGATGCCAGCAGGATTTCGCTGATGGCACGCAGATGCTGGAGATTGAATAACGGGTTGGCAAATGCCGTGGCGAAGCGGTCGAGATAGCCTGCTTCAAGTGCCATGAACTGCAAACAGGTGAAGGCAAAAAAGCTGCCTGCCACAAACTCAGCCTGGCTGCGCATGCCAAACAGGGCGATGATCAACAAACAGAGAATGAATGACACGGCAAGCGTTGCGCCATTGACGAAGCCTGCGGTGGTTTGTCGTTCGGCAAACCCATTGACATCCATGAGGCGGATGGAGTGCAGCAGGGGCGGACCTTCGATGGCAAAGGTCAGGGTGGATTTTCCAGCCAACGTGAAGCCAAAGGCATCATCCGACAGGGCGGGAAGCACCATCAAAGCATCGGGCGGTTTCACCCAATTGATTTTAACGATCTGTGTGCCAAAGGGCTTGAGCGGCAAAAATCCGGATGCGGCCAACCTTTGATGCCCGATGGCAAGAACCAGTGACCGTGGTCCTTCCGCCTGGTTGGTGATGCTGTAAATCGTCCAGTTGAAATCCGGTCCCGCCGCTTCACCTCGCAGTTCCAACACGGCTCTTGTGCCTGCTGTTTCACCAGGCACTTCGAGTGTCACATTGCGGCGCTGGGCGGCCACTTGCGTGCCCAGCGTTGCCAGATCCAGCACCAGCACATCAGGTGGCAGGGAAATGATGGTTTCAGCTGCCTTTGCCCCGCCGGACAAAGTCACCACACAGCAGATCAAGAGCAGCTGAAGCAATTTCCCGATTTTTGCAAAACAGCGAATCATGCCCCATGGTAGCCAGCGGCACTGCCTAGGACTACTGCTTCATCAAGTTTTCGGCAGGTTATCAATTGGCAATTTTCCCCACAGGATGTGATCTTCCCAGACGCCTGCAATCTTCAAATAGCTTTTGGCATAGCCTTCGCGCACAAATCCAGCCCGTTGCAGCAGCCGGATCGACGGATCATTGCGGGGCAGGCAGGCCGCTTCAATCCGGTGAAGTTCAAGTTCCCGGAAACCAAACGGCAGCAAGGTTTGAAGGGCTCTCGTCATATGTCCGCAGTTGGCGTGGGCTTCGCCGATCCAGTAACCAAGGGTTGCCGACCGTGACACGCCGCGCCTGACGTTCGACAGCGTGATGCCGCCGATGACGTCATTTTTTCCATTGGCAAAGATGAAAAATGGATAGGCCAGATCGCCATCCATCAGATCCTGGTAACGGCGCAGACGTTGACGATAGGCCGACAGCAAATGTTCATCGTCGCGCCATTCCGGCTCCCATGGCACCAAAAAATTCCTGCTTGATAATCTCAGATCGCGCCAGGATTGAAAATCCGCCATGGCGGGGGCTCGCAACAAAAGGTTGTCGCCAACCAATTCGACGCCGCTTTGGGTGTTCTGGAAAAACGAGAGAAGTCCCATGGTTTTTTGCCAGTCGTCCTGTTGAGGTTTGGCTAGTGGGGCTTGGCGAAACGTGAAGCAATCTCGGCATAGCTGGCAAGATGGGAAAGTTGGCCGACAGCACCCAATGAAGGCGGCTTGGCCGTGAAGATATCGCGTGCAAGGTCACGCACGCTGTCGGCGGTCACAGCATCAATTTTGCTGATCAGCGTCGTGATATCGGGTACTTCGCCGAAGGCCAGATACTGTCTGGCAATCTGGTCAGCCCGCGATGAGGCACTTTCGAGATTCATGACCAGACTGGTGCGCAACTGGGCCCTGGCGCGGGCGATTTCTTTTTCAGTCACAGCTTCGCCCATGGACAGCATCACATTGGCGCTGACATCGATCAGTTCGGGGGTGTGGTCAGGCGAGGTGGCGGCATAGACACCCAACTGGCCGACATCCTCGTAAGAGGTGCCGTAGGAAAACACGCTGTAGCAGAGGCCGCGTTTTTCGCGGACTTCCTGAAACAGCCGCGAAGACATGCCGCCGCCCAAGGCGCTGGACAAAACTTGCAATTGATAGATGCGGGGGTCCCGATAATTCGGGGCCTGAAAGCCCAGCACAATGTGGGTCTGGTCCAGGGGCTTTTGCTCAATGCTGGCATGGCCCATGAAAGTTGGGGTTTGCCGTTGCGGGGCCTGGCCCTGTTGCAGGTGACCGAGTTGCTTTTCGGCTTCCTTTGCCAATTTTTGATGATCGATATTTCCTGCCGCACACACCACGATGCGTGAGGCCCAATAATTGCGGTCGCGCCAAGCCGCCATCTGGTCACGGCTCAGGCTTTCAATCAGGTGGGCGGGACCCAGAATGGAGCGGCCAAGCGGATGATCACCATAGCTTGCGGCTTGGGCGAGATCGAAGACCAGATCATCGGGCTGGTCCTTGGCAGCGGCAATTTCCTGCAGGATGACATCGCGCTCGCGCTCCATCTCGTCTTCATCAAGGGTGGACGCCGTGAAAATATCGGCCAGGATATCCAGCGCCAGTTTCCAGTCCTGCTTCATCACGCGGGCGTAATAGGTGGTGGTTTCCATGCCGGTGGCGGCGTTGATTTCACCGCCGACATTTTCAATTTCCTCGGCAATGGCCTGGGCGGTGCGGCGCGTCGTGCCTTTGAAGGCCATGTGTTCGAGAAAATGCGCCACGCCATTTTCGTCGGGCAATTCATCCCGGGCACCCGCCTTGACCCATATGCCCAAAGCCACGGTTTCGATGTGGGGCATGTTGTGGGTGACGACAGTCAACCCATTGGCAAGCTTGGTAATCTCAACAGACATTGTCTCTCCCGTTTTAGCGCTTTTGCTTCTCCAAAATCAGGCTCTTGACGGCCCCGGCGCTGTTGGGAAGCACTGTGAAACTTTCTGGGCGTTCCATCAAGCCTTTTAGCTTGGCGGGCAGTTCAGGGTTAATGCCCGTGGCTTTTTGTACGGCGTCGGGGAATTTTGCCGGGTGGGCCGTGGCCAATACAACCATGGGGCTAGCTCCCATATGGTGGTGCGCCACGTGAACGGCAACGGCTGTGTGGGGATCAAGCAATTCTCCCGTGGTGGCGAGGACGGCTTTCATTGTGGCCGAAGTTTCAGCTTCACTGGCGCGGCCTGAATCAAATTCGTGTCGGATGGCTGTCAGAGCTGCGTTTTCCAGCGTAAAGCTGCCAGACTGCTTGAGTCCCGCCATGGCGCGGACAACGGCGGCGGGGTTGCCGCTGTT
>JANONM010000119.1:0-2349 GCA_031420855.1 Hyphomicrobiales bacterium | reverse complement strand
ATTTTCGCCATGCCATCGAGCAGCGCTCCATCATGGGAGAAGAAGCCCTTGTTGAAAAAATAATGACATTCAATCCGTGCGAAGGCTTCGGCGAAATGCGGGTCGGCGAATTGGGCTTCCAGAGCTGGATTGGGCATCAATGTGAGACACGCGGCTTCCCAGGCGCTCCAGGCCAAGGCACAGCGTTGCCGCACCTGTGCATCCAGCCCCGTGAGCCGCCGGTGATATGCCGGGAGCAGATCATGCCATTCCTCCTGCGGGATGATACTGCGGAATTTGGCAAAGGCCTCCGGAAAAACCGCGTTTGCACCCTCTTGGTAAAGCCAGCGCACTTCCTGTTGGCGCAGCGTGAATATGCCCCGCAAGATCAGTTCGCTCACCCGATCGGGATGGGTCTGGGCATAAGCCAAAGCCAGCGTGGACCCCCAGGATCCCCCAAACACCTGCCAGCATTCCACCCCGCAATGTTGACGTAACTTTTCAATGTCCGAAACCAGATGCCATGTGGTGTTTTCCTCAAGGCTGGCATAAGGCGTGGAAGCGCCGCAGCCCCGTTGGTCAAACAGGATAATGCGGTAGCCTTCAGGATTGTGCAATCTCCGCAAGAAAGGTGAAAGACCACCGCCCGGTCCCCCATGCAAGATCACAACCGGCTTGCCGTGGGGATTGCCACATTCCTCGTAATAGAGGTCATGCAAGGCCGACACCCGCAGCCGCCCGCGATGATAGGGTTCGAGGGCAGGAAAAAATGATCGCAGGAATGCAGGTTTTTCCGGCATGGCTTTGGCTTTCAATCAGAAGTCAACAATTGCAATCTCTCAAAATAGGGCTTTTTTGGTGGTTAAGAATAAGTTAAGCAGCGCGTCGCGGTGATTTTCGCATCGTGGGACACTTCAATAATTCCTAAAGGGGGATATTTAACATGTGGAATGAATTCAAACAATTTGCGTTCAAAGGCAATGCCTTTGACATCGCTGTCGGTATTATCATGGGTAGCGCATTCGGCAAGATCGTCCAATCCATGGTTGACGACCTGATCATGCCAATCGTCGGTGCCGTCACCGGCGGTGCAAACTTCACCAACTACTTTCTGCCCCTCAACTCGGCTGTCAATGCCACGAACTACGCTGATGCAGCCAAGCAGGGTGCAACATTCGGCTACGGCAGCTTTATCACCGTGTTGATCAACTTCCTGATTCTTGCCTTTGTACTTTTCCAACTGGTGAAGATTTCAAACCGCATGAAGAAGGCCGAACCACCTGCACCACCACCAGCCGCATCGACGACCGATGTACTGCTTGGTGAAATTCGCGACTCACTGCGCAGCAAGAAGTAATCCGAATTCACCTACCTGATTGAAAACCCGTGGGCCTTGCCCGCGGGTTTTCTTTTTGCTCTATGGTGTGCATGCAAGACCTCATCGCCAGCCTCACCCGCCCCGCCCAAACCGAACCCGACAGCGGCATCGTCACTGCTGCCATGCATGGCATGGCAAAACCCGATGTCATGGCCTTCTGGTCTGGCCAGGGCAACCTGCCAACGCCGGAAGCCTTCTGCCGCCCCGCCATCGAAAGTTTGCTGGCGGGAGAAACCTTTTATACCTGGCAGCGCGGCATTCCCGAATTGCGCGAGGCCCTGGTGCGCTACCATGCCAAACATTACGGCGTGAATTTGCACATCGACAATTTTGCCATCACCGGCGGTGGCATGCAGGCCATTCAAAACGCCATCCAGATGATCGCCGGAGATGGTGACGAAGTCATCATCCCCACCCCCGCCTGGCCAAACTTTGCCGGACCCTTGCGTGTTCAAGGCAGCAAACCCGTCGAAGTGCCCATGGTGTTTGCCAATGGCACATGGTCACTGGATTTGGATCGCTTGTTTGCCGCACTGACCCCCCGCACCAAAGCCATCTGCATCAACTCACCCTCCAATCCCTTGGGCTGGACAGCGACCCGCGAAGACCTGATTGCCGTTCGTGATTTCGCCCGCAAGTCAGGCATCTGGATTCTGGCCGATGAAGTTTACGGCCGCTTTTATTTTGGCGAAAACGGCGAAAAACGCGCACCTTCATTTCTCGATGTCTGTGACAGCGAAGAACGCCTGATCCTTTGTAATACGTTCTCAAAAAACTGGGCCATGACAGGTTGGCGTCAGGGCTGGATTCAAACACCGCGTGAATTGTCACCGGTTGTTGAACGCTTCATTCAATACAACACCTCGGGCTCGCCCGTCTTCCTGCAAAAGGGTTGTGCCTTTGCTGTGGAACACGGTGATGATTTTGTCGATTCCCAAGTTGCGACTGCCCGCAAGAATCGTGATGTTGTCGTCGCCGCCTTCCAGCAAAAT
>JANONM010000118.1:0-6025 GCA_031420855.1 Hyphomicrobiales bacterium | reverse complement strand
AGTTTGTCCAGCCCCTGATTGCCAATCCATGGCTCCAGCAATTTGGCACCGGCTTCCCGCGGCAGGGCGTCTACCCGCACCAGTCCCGGTGTCGTTTGTAAAAGGGCAACCACCAAGGCGAGGTCTGCTTCCATGTCGCGGCCACTGATTTCCCGCAGTTGCACGGTGGCTTCGCTGGAAAGCCCTCTTGCCCAGTGGCTGACAGCCCGGTCGATCAGGATCATGCTGCCCACCGCCAAAACGGCGAGATAGCACATGACAGCCATCACGGCCGTCAGGCTGCGCAGCGGTGCGGCGGTGGCGGGAATGATGGCGCCGGGTTGGTGATGGGTTTCGGTTTGGCCTGTCCTTGTCATGCTGCCTTCAACATCCCCTCTGCCAGATGAAACACCGGTGCCTTGACCTGTTTCAACACCGCCTCATCGTGTGTGGCAATCAACATGGTGGTACCGCCGCGATTGAGTTCGGCAAACAAATGCATCAACCGTCTGGCCAGATGCTTGTCGACATTCCCTGTGGGTTCATCAGCCAGCAGCAGTTCGGGCTTTGAGATCACCGCGCGGGCAATGGCGACGCGTTGTTTTTCACCCCCCGAAAGCACGGGCGGAAAAGCCTGGGCCTGTTGCTTCAGTCCCACCCAATCCAGCAAATCCCTGACATCACCACCATAGGTCTCGGGACTTTGTCCCGCCACCCGCAGCGGCAGGGCCACATTGTCAAAGGCCGAAAGATGGTCAAGCAGGCGAAAATCCTGAAACACCACGCCGATCCGTCGCCGGAGTTGGGCAATGTTTGAACGTGAAGCTTCGGCAACGTTTGCATTGAACAGCGAGAGGTTTCCCCGACTGGGTTTCAATGCCATGAACAACAAGCGCAACAAGGAGGTTTTTCCGGCACCCGAAGGCCCGGTCAAAAATGCAAAATCTCCCTTCGCCAGGCGCAAGGAAACGGATTTCAACACTTCCGGCCCGTCGTCGTAGCGCAAGCCTACGGCATCAAGGTTCAAAACATCATTCATGCAAAGTTCCATATCCCACGTCACGATCCAGCTTTCTGCCGCTGGAACCCCACCTGTTTGCCGTCCATAGTTTAACCCGACATTAACCCTGTCAACCGATAGCTTGAACACCGGGATCGGAAGTCTCGATCCCGCACCATCAATTCGAGCCCTGAAGCTTCATAGTGCCCATGATTGTCAGTTGTCCCGCCTGTGACACCAGAAACCACCTGTCGGCCCGCGCCGCAGCGGGTACCGTCAAAGCCCGGTGCCGCTCCTGTGGCTGCCAATGGACCGAGATTGAAACCTTGCCCACTATCCACACCAGTGACGATTATCAAAACCGCAACCTGCCTCGCACTATAGAACACGATGAAGCCCCTGAGCTGGAAGCCGGCAGGCTGGTTGAACTGGCAAGGCAATCCCAGGAGCATTTTGCCGCAGCCAAATCCGCCCGCAACCGCACGCGTCAAAACTGGGCCATGCTGGGAGTTTTCCTGATAGCACCTTTTGTGGCCGCTGGATTGATGCCAGAGACTTTGGTTTCGGCTGCCCCCATCACCATCAAGGCCTATGCAGCCATGGGCTATGACATCAATCTCTATGGCCTTGATATCCGCAATGTCGAACGCCAGCATGCCATCGTTGAAGGTGCCCGCATCCTGTCGGTCAGGGGCGACATTGCCAATGTCGATGATGCGACCCGCAAAATTCCCATGCTGCGATTTGCACTTGTGGGACCGTCGGACGAAGAACTTTACACCTGGATACTTGATACGGCGGCCAGACCCTTGCGACCCGGCGAATCCACCGGATTTGTCACCCGCGTATCGGCCCCGCCAGAAGCTTCGCAAAACCTCAGGATTCGCTTTGCCCGGACCGATGAAATTGCTATCGAGAAGGCCAAGAGCAAACTTTGAGTTTCATATGCGATGAGCAGCATCACCATTGACGGATATCAGATCGATGTCCTGTTTTCCGAAGCCCAGATCCGGGACCGCATCACGGAACTTGCGCACGAGATAGCTGCCCTCAATCCCCATCGACTTCTCGTTATCCCGGTGCTGAAGGGCAGCTTTATTTTTGCCGCCGACCTTATCCGTGCCATGCACCATGCCGGATTGTCACCGGAAGTGGATTTCATGATTCTGGCGAGCTATCGGGCTGGCACCACATCGTCGGGGAAAGTTGAAGTGCTGCGCGATATAGAAACCGATGTGCGGGGCCGCGATATCTTGCTGGTGGATGATATTCTCGAATCAGGCCGCACCCTTGCCCACGCCAAGGATCTGATCATGGCGAGGGGTGCCAGCAAAGCCTATAGCGCTGTACTCCTCGACAAGCCTGGCCATCTCGCCGCCAATATCGCCAGTGACTTTTATGGCTTCAAATGCCCCGACAAATTTGTCGTGGGCTTCGGCATGGACATGGCCCACCAGTTCCGCGAACTACCCTTCGTCGGCCATGTGGTTTCTGGTCCGAAGGTGTGAATTTATAACGACAGCCGGTTGCTGCGTCCCCCACCTCCGTCGCTTCGCGCCACCTCCGCCCCGATTCTTCATCGGGGAGGAGGTGGCCGCCAGCCTTCGCCGAAGGCTACGGCGCGTTAAAAAAGGGTGGAGGTGGGGGATGCATTGAGCTTCCCATCCACGAAGTGCCGTTTCAGAACAACCCGCGCAGCAAGCGGTCGATATAGGCCTTTTCCTGATCCGTCAGGTCCCGGTCATTGGCCTTGGCCCTGAGGCTCTCGAGAATTTCGCGGGCGCGTTTTTGGGCCTGCTCCTTCGGAACCATGTCTTTGTCGGGACCTTCGCCAGCATTGCGTGAGGCCCGCGGGCGTCCCAGGGGATCATCTTCACCGCCGCGACCTTCGCCATCCCTGGCTTCACCTTCGGCCTGGCCCTGTCCTTGTTCGCGCATTTTCTGGGCAAGCTTTCTCGCCCCTTGCCGCAGCTTGTCCAAGGCCTCACCCTGCTGGCGCAATGCACCTGCCTGGTCACTATCCCGCAGCGACTGTTCTGCCCCTTCCATGGCACGACCGGCATCATCAAGTTCGCCCGGGCCACCTTCGCCCTGGCCTTTCAGTCCATCAAGCCTGCCCTTCAGGTCACGCTGCTGATCAGCCAATCCTTGCCCCGTGCCGTTGCCATTGCCATCACCCGGCTCTTGACCTGGCTGGCCTTGACGCTGGGTCTGATCCATTAATTTTTGTTGCTTGCCCATCAGGTCGCCGAGGCCCTGCATCATGTCATCCAGCGCACTTGAGCCTTCGCCACCCGCCTGTTGATCGCCACCGGGTTGCAGGTTTTGCAACAGCTTGTTGAGTTCCTCCAGCATCTGCTGGGCCATGTCCCTGGAGCCGTCCTTCGACATCTTCTCAAGTTCATCGAGCATTTTTTGCAGGTCTTCGCGGCTGATGCTCTTGCCAGCTTTACCCGGTTGCGGCTTCAGGGTTCCCTCTTGAATGCGCTTTTCGGTTTCCTTGCGCATGGCATCGAGATAGCGGTCCATGGCTTTCCGCATCTTGTTCATCAGTTCAGCGATGCGCTCTTTCGACGCGCCATCCCGCAGGGCTTTTTCAAGCTCTTCCTTCAGGGCCTGCAACTCTGCTTTGGCATCTGACAAGGCACCATCTTCCAGTGTCACGGCAAGCTTCCACAATTCGGCTACAGCAAAACGCACGTCGTCATTGCTCGCGGCATTGCGCAAACGAGAGGCAATCGCCCCCATGATGACCACGGGCGTTGAGCCTTCAAACAAATCCTTAGGGTAAAGCGACAGGGTTTCAATCAGGGTGCCGATATGTCCGGCCCGTTCCGGGAACAGGATGAGTTCCCGGCGTTGTTCAATCAGCGCCCGAGACAGCGCTCGTACAAACATCCGTTCCGGCATTTTGAATGCAACGGGTTTGGCTTTGCCGCCCTGTGCCGCGCCATCAAAGGCAGTCAAGGCGAGATTGACCGTGAAGCCTGCCCAGGGGTGCTCGGCGAAATCAAATTTGGAAGTGCCGGTTTCCTCTTTGCTGTTGGGGCGGCGAAGCACAATTTTCAGGGCAGGCGGTTCGTAGAGAAATATCCCGTTGGACTCAAAGCCCAAGCCCGCTTCCTGCTCATCGGCCAATTCCAATTCAGCAGTGATCTTGCGCAAGCCATAGTCATCTTTGCCCAGCCATTTGAAAGTCAGCGCTCCCTTGGGATCGCCCGCCGGGGCCTCGATAATTTCAAGGCTGGGCGGCTGATCTGGAATCGTGTTGACCGGCCAGCGCCCTAATTCCCTTGAACCATCACGCACCACAATCACCAGAGGACGGACAATTTCTGCCGTCGCCGACAATACGCCATTCTTGATTTCAGTCTTGTGGCTGAAATCAGCGATTGCCGCGCCATTGCCTTCAGCCAGGAATGCCACAGAGGGATCGGCAGCCCCTGTGACGCGCAGGCTGAACACCGCCCGCTCTGGAATATCAATGCCAACACCCGATGCCAGCTTTTCGGCGATGACGGGAGAGGTAAGCAACAGCGGCGGCCTGCCCGTATAAGCCGGGGGTTTGAGCCAGGCATCCAAGCTGAGGGGAATGGCGGCAACGGCAGGTGTGAGCCTGACTGATTCCTGAATATTCGAGAGCAAGGAATTTGGCCCCAGAAGCAATGCCGCCCCGAGGCCCATGACAAGCGGCACCCGCAACGCCAGGGGATCAAACAAGCGCCAGCGTGACCGGGGTGGCACAACCCGCAAATTATCCAGTCCGGCCAATTGGCGGCGCTTGTGTTCTTCCCACAGAACCTCGGCCTTCGGATCAATCAGTTCAGGCGCCAATTGGTCCTTGGCACTGGAGACCTGCCGATGCTCAAACGCGCCACGGCTTTCCATATGCCGCATCGCTGCCATGCGCTTGGGATAGCGCAATTGCCACAGGGGTTTCAGCGAAACGATAAACAAAAGTACCAGCAGCGCCAATCCGGCCAGCCGCAAAGTCTGTGGCAGCACCAATAGCGCACCAGAAAGCACCAGCAACAGGGCCAATCCGAGAACCATCAACGGCCCGTGCAAGGCCTGCCAAAGTCCTTCAAAACCCAAGGCTTCCCGTTGCCAGCCGATTTTGTGATCAAGGGCGTCGAGGGGTTCGCGGGGTTTGCGTCGCATCATCATCCGAACTTCATAGCACAAATGCGGCCCAAATATGCCATCACTGTTTGCCGATCAATCCTGCTGCCAGGGGGCAAGTCGGTCCAATCCGATTAATTCTTCGTAATCCTGCCTTGGCCGGACCACCGCATATCGGTCACCCTGCACCAACACCTCAGGCACCAATGGCCTGGTATTGTAGGTGCCGGATTGCACAGCGCCATAGGCCCCTGCCGTCATCACTGCCAGAAGATCACCTTGTTCGGGCCGTGGCATCCGGCGGTCCTTGGCAAAATAATCCCCGGATTCACAAACCCCGCCTACCACATCGGCCACAATCATCTCGGCTGACTTGCGACTTTCATCAACCGGCAATATCTCGTGATAGGCATCATAAAGCGTAGGCCTGATCAAGTCATTCATGGCACCATCCTGGATGACAAACACCTTGCCGCCGGAATCTTTCACATAGATCACCCGGGTCACCAGAATGCCGGCATTGCCGACAAACATCCGCCCCGGTTCCAGCACAAGTTTCAAGTCCAGCGATCCCAGCACGCGCTTCACCATCGCCCCATATTCATCCGGGTGCGGCGGAATGTCATTGTCGCCGCGATAGGGAATGCCAAGCCCGCCACCGAGATCGAGATGGCGGATGTTATGACCGTCGGCCAGCAGGCTGCGGGTCAACTCCGCCATCAGCTTGTAGGCTTGTTCGAACGGCGCAAGTTCGGTGATCTGGCTGCCGATATGCATGTCGATGCCCGCCACATCCAGCCCCGGCAGTTTTGACGCCCGGTCATAAACTTCCCGCGCCAGCATCCATGAAATACCGAACTTGTTGTCAGCCCGGCCTGTGGTGATCTTGGCATGGGTCTTGGCATCGACATCCGGATTGACGCG
>JANONM010000117.1:0-2768 GCA_031420855.1 Hyphomicrobiales bacterium | reverse complement strand
CCTCTATCTCGAAACCGGATCATTTGACTATTTTGCACCCGCCCGCGCCCTCTATGCCAGACATGGCTTCCGGGAATGCGAAGCCTTCAGCGGTTACAAACCAGATGCCAATTCAACATTCATGACGTTGGAATTGTAGCTGCTACTGCTTCGTTTTCATCACGGTGAATTCGCCGGAGCGAATGCGGTCCGGCAAACGTTCACACATGACAGCTACAGGCTCCTCGCCATAGCTGGCGATCATGTCGGAAAGGGCCGCAAAAATTGCTGCCGTGGCAATGCAATCGGGATCAATGCCGTCATAGACCGCTTCCTCCCAGGCCTCGAGTATATAGCGCAGGGCAACTTGTTTCTCGTCCTGGGCGGGGACCGGAGAGTACGGCTTCAGGGTATGTTTCAGCATGTGATCGGGAGCCGCGCTTTGGGTTGGGATGACAAGGGTTAACATAGCAGAGCCGGGCCTTCCCGCGAGCAAGACCTTAACCTAGGGTTAACGCGAAAAGCCCGATTTGCTTCAAACACTTGTCAAATTCCACGCAATTTGTACCGCAGTTTCAATATTTGGCACCAGGTCAAATCCGGCCAGCTTCCGCCAATCCACCCAGACCACTGCCATGGCGTCGTCACCTGCGCGGGCTTCACCATGGATATAGTTGCCAGTATAACAGGAGATCACAAAGGTTGAGTCACAGCCGTAGACGTTAAAGGTGCCGACAAAATGCCGGAGATCGGCAACCACGCCCGTTTCTTCAAAAAGTTCGCGGGCCGCCGCAGCTTCTGCCGTTTCGCTGTCTTCGATCTTGCCGCCGGGCAAGCTCCAGCGTCCATGTCCCAAGGCTTTACCCCGCTGCACCAGTAACACCTCATCGCCGCGCCAGACGCAGGCCGATGCTGCCTTGATGATTGCCGCCTTGATGATTGGTGGGGGCGTGTTTAAGTTCAGCGGCATGTGTGGTCTCTACAGTTTCAGGCGTTCACCGGAAGAGGCGCGGTCCCTGTTCAACTATATTGAACAGCCGGATTTTCCGCCACGCCAATATGTCACCCCCTTGAGCCCCATGGCCATCGTCAGGCAAGGCAATGATGGCATCCCGCATTTTACCCTGGTGCGCTGGGGCTTTATTCCGTCATGGGTCAAGCAACCAGCCCCCGGCAAGCCGCTGATCAATGCCCGCAGCGAAACCATACTGGAAAAACCCAGTTTCAAAAACGCCATCCGTCGCCGCCGTTGCCTGATACCCGCCGATGGTTTTTATGAGTGGCAAGGTGATGTGCCGGGAAAAAAGCAGCCATATTTCATCCATCGCCCCGACCATTCCCTCATGGCCTTTGCAGGTATTTGGGAACATTGGATGGGGGCTGATGGCAGCGAACTTGAAACCGCAGCCATCATCACCACAGAAGCCAACGCTCTTGTGGCCACCATTCACACCCGCAGTCCGGTGATCATTCACCCCGATGATTTTGAATCCTGGCTGGATTGTGCCAGCGAAGATGTACGTGATGTTGTTCCCTTGCTGCGGCCTGCTGCCGATGACCTGTTTGAAATGGAACCCACGGTGATTGCCCGCAATGCGCCGCCCGCGAAAACCAAGATCGAAGAACCACCACCCCAGATGAAGTTGTTCTAACAGTTTGCTGAAGTTATTGAATTCAACCCCAGCAACCCTTCGAGGCTCGCAAGGGCTCGCACCTCAGGGTGAGGGATTTCAATGAGTAACCTCTCATCCTGAGGTGCCCGCCCTTGCGGGCCTCGAAGGATGTGCCAAAGTGACGGTGGCTTTTTCAGCAGACTGCTAAAGCTTAAGATGTTTTGCCACGAGTCCTCCCGCTCCAACTCCGTCATTCCAAACGCCCGTCCTATCGCGGGCGATTTGGAAACCAGCTTTGCTGACAACATGCGCGACTCATTGCAAGAAAGCGGGGTTCCAGCTCGCGCTCCGCAAAAGCTACGCTTGGCTGGAATGACGCTCGTTGGTGGGCACGCTCAATAAATCCAGATTGTCAGGCAGCACCTTGCCAGGGTTCAGGATGCCTTTCGGATCAAACAGGGCTTTCAGTCCGCGCATCACATCGAGTTCAACCTCGGACTTGAACCAACGCATGTCCTCACGTTTCAAGGCGCCAATGCCATGTTCGGCGCTGATTGAACCGCCAAACTTCACAGTCACGCCATGCACCACATCATTCATCGGTTTCCATTGGGAGAGATAGGCCTGCTTGTCCATGCCGAGAGGTTGCGACACATTGAAATGCATGTTGCCATCACCCAGGTGGCCAAAGCACACCAGCCGCGTATCAGGCATGAAATCATCCAAGGCAGCGCTGGCTTCGGCGATAAACTGCGGAACCTTCGATACTGGCACTGATACATCATGCTTGATCGAGCCGCCTTCAAATTTCTGCGACTCCGAGAGTTTTTCCCGGATCAGCCAAAGTTCCTGCCGTTGGAATTCAGTCTGCGCCAGTGTTCCGTCCAAAACCAAACCACTGTTCATGGCCTGCTCCAGAACATCACCTGCAAGTTCAGCCGTGGCATCGGCCAGTTCAAACAACACATACCAGGGTGACACCGTGCCAAGGGGGCGCCGCGCATTCATGTGCTTTTCGGTGAATTGCATGCCCTGTTCCGGCACCAGTTCAAAAGCCACAACACGGTTTCCGGCGCAGTCCTTGACCAGCGTCAGAAGATCAAGTGCTCTTTCAACGTTTGGCACGGCCACAAATGCCGTGTCATGGCGTTTGGGCTTTGGAAACAGCTTCAACGT
>JANONM010000116.1:0-3490 GCA_031420855.1 Hyphomicrobiales bacterium | reverse complement strand
ACCCGCAATATGCCGGTCAGTTGCGGGTGCAATCCATCCCTGCCGTGTTTGCCTTCGTTGACGGCAGACCGATTGACAGTTTCATGGGGGCACAGTCCGAATCAACCATTCGCCAATTCATCCTGCGCCTGAGCAAGATGGGTGGCATGGCTGAACAAATTGCATCGGCGCTGGAGATGGCACGGCAGGGCCTTGAGCAAAAGGACATGGAAGCGGTGCTGGATATCACCAGCCAAATCCTTGGCGCAGATCCGACCCAAATTGAAGCCTTTGCCTTGAAGGCCAGGGCTGAAATGGAAATGGGTGAGCTTGAACAGGCAGGAGCCACATTGGCCGCTGTGCCCGCTGACAAAATCTCCGATCCCCATATCATCAGTGCCAGGGCGTCTTTGGACCTGCTGCTCAATCCCGTTGATACCAGTGCCATGGGCGAGCTTGAGCGCAGGATTGCCGAAAATCCTGCCGACCATGCAAGCCGGGTCGAGCTTGCGGTTTTGCTGAATGGTTCAAGCAATCGTGAAGCCGCCATTGAGCAGTTGATCGCAGTGATTGGCCGGGACCGCACGTGGAATGACGATGGTGCGCGCAAGCAACTGGTGCAATTCTTTGAGGCTTGGGGCCCCAAGGATGAAATGACACTGCTGGGTCGCAGACGTCTGTCATCTGTGCTATTCAGGTAACGCCATGCCCGTGAAACGCTATCAAACCATCGCCGAACTGCCGGAAACGCTGCCGGTTTTTCCGCTTGCGGGCGCATTGTTGTTGCCACGGTCAGAGTTGCCGCTGAATATTTTTGAACCGCGCTATCTCAGCCTGTTCAATGACATGATCGCCCAGCACCGGCTGGTGGGGATGATCCAGCCCCAGCCCATGGACAAAACTGGCGACCAGCATGATCGGCCGCCGCTCAACAGAATCGGCTGCGTCGGCCGTATTACCTCATTGTCAGAAACTGCGGATGGCCGGTTGCTTGTGGCCCTGACCGGAATTTGCCGGTTTGAGATTCTGCATGAACTGGATGTTGCCACGGCCTATCGGCAATGGGCTGTAACCTATGATGGTTTTGCGGCTGATCTGGTGGCCGAGAACCAGGCCCGCGCCGTCAACCGCGATGCCCTCATCACGGCGTTCCGCCAGTATCTGGAAGCCAACAACATGTCGGCGAATTGGCAGGAAGTGGCGCAAGTTTCGACCGAACAACTGGTCAACACCCTGTCGCAAATGGCACCCTATCCGGCACCTGAAAAACAGGCCCTGCTGGAGGCGCCTGATCTCAAATCGCGGGCTGACATGCTGATTGCCCTGACAGAACTGGCGCTGGCGAAATCCGGCGGCAGCCTGCATATGACCTTGCAGTGAGATGACTGATATTGCCCCCCGCTGTGATCCCCGGCTGCTGGAACTCCTTGTATGCCCCGTCACCAAGACCAGGCTTTCCTACGATGAGGCCCGGCAAGAGCTGATCAGCAAGGCGGCTGGTCTTGCCTATCCGATCCGCGACGGCATCCCCATCATGCTGGCAGAGGAAGCCCGGGAGCTTGCCGATGGCTGATAACGTGTTGGCTGCATGGCCGACGGAGTTGCGGTTGACTGATCAGGGTCGCAATCTCCATCTTGTGATGGACAGCGGCGAACAATGGCAGATTGCCGCAGAATTATTGCGGGTGGAAAGTCCCAGCGCCGAGGTCAAAGGCCATGGACCGGGCCAGGAACAACTGGTCTGGGGCAAGCGCGGGGTTTTCATCACGCGGGTAGAACCTGTCGGCAATTACGCCGTGCGCCTGCATTTCAATGATGGCCACAACACGGGACTGTTTACGTGGTCATACCTCGCCAAACTGGGGGCTGAACAGGATGGCCTGATGACAGCCTATGTGGCCAAGCTGCAAATGGCAGGACTTTCGCGTTAAAGCAGCGGCCGAGCGTTCGGACAAGAGTGCTGAGTGGCCACAGCACACCCTCGGCCGTCATTCCAGCCAAGCGTAGCCCTTGCGGAGCGCGAGCTGGAACCCCGCTTTCTTTCAACGGCTTGAGTTTGTTGCAACCAAAGCGGGGTTCCAAATCGCCCGCGATAGGGCGGGCGTTTGGAATGACGGTTTTTAGTGAGGCAATTTCTGTGTCGGTTTTTTGAATTTCAAGAAAACAACTGAACCGCCAATTGCTCCTCTATGCCCAAAACTTTCCCCAGACAGAGCCGCGCTAACCCGGCAATAGACCTTGCATCAACCTTGGCAGATTTTGAGCTTCGCCTGATGCTTCACGCATCAGAAAGGATTTTGCCATGGGCCATTGATCGACCAGTTTCAGTCCGGTTTTACGTAAATCGCGGAGGAAGAGCAGATTGTTGCTGAACAGGGTGTTCATGGCTTCCATGGCCGCAGCCGTTGCCCAAGTGTCAAATCGCCTGTTGCGCTGGTATTCTTCAAGAACAGCTGCACCGCCGATATCATCGCCGCGCAGAAATGCCGCTGCCACCGTGTCGGCCAGTGCTGCCACATCCTTGTAGCCGAGATTGAGGCCGAGACCAGCCAAGGGGTGAATGGCATGGGCGGCATCGCCGATCAAGGCCACACGGGGGGCGGTGAATTGGTCAGCGATCTGCAAGGCGAGGGGATAGGCGGAGCGCGGACTTGCCAGTGCAAGTGTGCCGAGGCGGGCCCCAAGTTTATGGTCCAGCGCAAGCAGGAAGTCCGGTTCGCCCAAGGCCATCAACCGTTCAGCTTCAGCTGGGCTGGTTCCCCAGACAATCGAAGAGCGGTTGCCGGGAAGCGGCAGCAGGGCAAAAACACCGTCCGGCGAAAAATGTTCCTGGGCTTGGCTGCCGTGCGAGAGTTGGTGGGAAATGGAAAATCCCAGTGCCGTCTGCTGGTAGGCATGGCCATGGACCTTGATGCCCAACAACTCCCGGGTCCTGGAGTTTTTGCCGTCTGCGGCGACGACCAGACTGGCGCGAATCATCTCGCCCCCGGATGTCGTCACTTCCGCCAAGCCGCGATCCGTTGCAATGTGGGCAATGGCTGTATCGGCGATCAGGGTGATGGCGAGAGAGCGATCAATGGCCGCCATCAAGGCGCTCGCAATATGGCGATTCTCCACAATCGAGGCAGCTGCCTTGCTGTTGTCATCGGTGGCAAAGGACAACAGTGTTGGCCGCTGACCAAAGCTGCCGACGTCGTCGGTGACGATGACATCACGCATTTCCTGGGCATGGGACTCCAAGTCTTTCCATATCCCCAAGGCTGTCAACATGGATTGCGTGGCCCGGGTGATGGCCGTGCCCCGTGTATCGTGACCATGTGCGGCAAAAGCCCGGGGATTGCGACTGTCAATGACTGTGACCTTGAGAGGTGAACGCAGGGTCGAGCCGCCCAAAGCCAAAGCCGCCGCAAACCCGTTTGGCCCGCCACCGATTATCAAAACATCTGTTTTCATCACACGTCCAAAATAGTCCCGTTTACTGTTTTGTCACTCCCTTAATATGCCTACAAAT
>JANONM010000115.1:0-7424 GCA_031420855.1 Hyphomicrobiales bacterium | reverse complement strand
CAGTTTGAATATCTTGAACGCGCCAAGGCCAGGCTGATCATCGTCGTGCCAGTGACGCTGCTGATCATCTTCTTTCTACTGTTTCTCAATTTTCGCAAACTGACTGAAACTCTCATTGTCATGTTGTCACTGCCGTTCTCGCTCGTGGGTGGACTATGGCTGATGTGGTACATGCACTTCAACTTCTCTGTTGCCGTTGCGGTGGGTTTTATTGCTCTCGCCGGAGTCGCCGCTGAAACCGGCGTGGTGATGTTGATCTATCTCGAAAACTCCCTGAAAGAATGGCGACACCGCGCCCATGAAGAGGGCCGGACCTTCAACAAGACTGATCTCTATGGTGCCATCATGGAGGGTGCCGTTGACCGCGTGCGCCCAAAAATGATGACGGTCGCCGCCATCATGGCGGGACTTCTGCCGATCTTGTGGAGCACAGGCACGGGTTCAGAAGTCATGCAACGCATCGCCGTCCCCATGATCGGTGGCATGGTGTCGTCAACGCTGCTCACACTCATTGTGATCCCGGCGATATTTGCGCTGGTAGAGGGTGCGAGGATGCGGATACGCGATGGTAAGCTCAGGCTGGTCGGAAATCAGCGGTCACGGCAAGGGCCGTGACTTTTCTTATGGCGCATCTTTCCGCCGCCAACTGAAGAACTTGGCGGCCCGATGCGCAGAGTGCAATGGCATAAGCTTGCGTGCCTTGCGAGACTGGCAAGTCGAGCAGAGTTGACAAGACGGTCATAGTGATCCGGTGGTTCACCGTGAGGAGGGCCATCGCGCGGGCGGACTAAAAGGTACGGCCCAAGGATAACAGGCTGATACCCTTGCGAGTCCATATCGACGGAATCGTTTGGCGGCTTTTATGTTGGCGCGGCACGTTGTGCGCTAATGGGATGTCGGCTCATCACGTGTTCGCCTGTTCGCCGATTAAAGTGGCCATGTTTACGGGAAGATTGGGAGCTGGGTTCAAAAGACGTTTCGACAGTTTGGTCCCTATCTGCCGTGATTGTAGGAATTTTGAGAGGACTTGACCAAGGCGTGTCCGTAGAGGACCCGCCCATTTTTAATTGGCGCATGTCCTCTTGGGACATGCGCTACGAGAGTCCCTGCGTTGAACACACCTCCGGTGAACCAGTTATCGCGGCCTCGGTCAAGGCTGGGTAGCACTGTGTGGACGAGATAACCGCTGAAGGCCCTCACGCGGGAAACTCACCTCAAAACAACAATTCCCTTGAGAACCGAGGAAGCCATACTTCCGGATAGGTGGGCTCGTTGATAGGCCGGGTGTGGAAGTGCCGCAATGCGTGCAGCTTACCGGTACCAAGTGTCAGGTGTCAGGTGTCAAGGGCAAGTCGTTGGCACCTGACACCCGATACCTGACACCTGCATTGGTGGCTTTGGCGGAGTGTCCATACCCGATCCCATCTCGAACTCGGCGTCACATCGCTCCAGCGCCAATGGACCTTCGTGCTTCAAGACGCGGAAGTGCAGGTCGCCGCCCGGCCTGCGAAAAACAGAACTTCATTCATGATCCAATTAAAACAAACCCGCCGAAGCAGAAATGCTCCGGCGGGTTTTGTGTTTTGAGGTGTCATAGGCTAATATCGACAGTATGATCGCAAAACTTCCCTGAAAATGGAGATGGGTGATGGGCTTGGAAGATATCAATACGCACCTATTTCAATTGCTCAGCAGTGATGCCCTTCTTTCGGGCCTGCCGCTCACACTTGCCATTGCCGCAGCCAAGTATCCGGTGGTTTTGCTTTTGGCGCTTTTCCTGCTCGCGTGGTTTCGAACTCACGCGCGTGAGCGAGGCTCATTGATCTATGCGGTGCTTTGTGCGCTGATTGCGCTTGGGGTAAATTATGCCTTGGGTTTAGTATTCCCTCATCCACGGCCCTTTGCGCTTGGACTTAGTCCAAATTACCTTGGTCACGCTGCGGAGACCAGTTTTCCAAGTGACCATGCGACTTTGATGTGGACGCTGGCATTTGGGCTATTGCTGAATGCGAAGGTGCGTATTTACGGTTGGGCCGCCGTTGCCTTGGCTGCGTTGACCAGTTGGGCAAGGATTTTTCTAGGGGTGCATTTCCCGTTTGATATACTGGGATCAATTGTGGTCGCGGCTATTTCGCTTGCTGCAATGGTGCCACTGCGACCACGGATCGACAAAACCATTTTGGCTTTGTCGGCCCGATTGGGTTTCAGGATATAGGGAACTACAAATCCAAAACGATGCGGTTTGACACAGGCCTTGCCACACAGGCGAGAATTTCGCCCTTGGCAATGTCCTTGTCTGACAATGACGTGCCCTTGGGCATTTTCACTTCACCTTCGAGAACCTTGCACTGGCAAGAGCCACATTCGCCACTGCGGCATGAATAATCAATCTCTATGCCATTGGCTTCGGCCACGCGCACAATGCTTTCGCCGCGCTTGGCAATCACACTGCGGTTGGAACGCTTGAACACCAATTGCACTTCTTCGGCGGAATCCGGGCTGGTATCGACGGGGACTGCGCCGAATGACTCAGTGAAGACCTGGTCATCGGGAACTTCAAGCCTGTGCAAGATTCCAAGAACTGCGTTCATCATTGGCGTTGGCCCGCAGATGTGTATGCGCTGTGTAGGAATATCCGGAACAAAATCCTTGATGATGTTTGCAGTGAGGAATCCTTTAGGTCCAGCCCAAGCTCGATCAGTCGTTTCTGTAGGTACAATCAAGATTTTGAAATTTGGATGGCGTTGCCGTAAAATTGCCAATTCGTTCACAAAGATCACCTGGTCAAATCTTTGCACCGCATAGATGAGCCAAACAGGATGTTCCCAAGCCTGATCTGTCAAGTTACGAATCTTGCTCATCATTGGCGTGATACCAACACCACCGGCGATCAGCACGATGCCGGCAGCTTCGGGGCCGCTAAAGGTGAAGGTTCCCGCTGGCCCCAAAACGTCAATGAAGCTGCCCGCGCCGACGTGGTCGTGCAAGAACGTTGAGCCTACGCCTTGCGCTTCGCGCTTTACGGTGATTTCGACGAAACGGGTTTGGTTGGGAGAGGATGCGATGGTGTAGGCGCGTTTGATTGGACCAGTCGGTGTCTCCAAGTTAAGTGTCAGATACTGTCCAGCTTTCCAATTGAATGGCAACTTTCCGCCCTCAAGTGCCATAAGCCGAAACGTGCGCACGGCACCGGTTTCCACAAATGTTTTCACGACCTTCAAGCGGCCTTCCCAGCGCTGTGCCGAATCGCGCACGGCAATTGCAGTCGAAACGCCAGAGCGCGAAGCACGGCCTGCATAAAATGCCCGGGCTGCAACTGCCAGCAGAACACCGATCACGCAGATAATGACAAATATCTTGCCGCCATCAGTATAGTTGATCTCCTTGCCATCGAGGTTCGGGTTGGTCAGCAAACTATGAAGCAGGAACGTCGCGACGGTGAGATAGTTGATATAGTGGATTGTTTTCCAGCGCTTGAACGTCATACGCTTGCGCAAGTAGGACGTGATTACCACCACGATGGTGCCATAAAGTGCAAGTGCGCCAAATGTGTTTTCAAAGGGCTGCTTTGGGCTGAACACCGGAACCAGAATGTCCAGAACGCTAAAGCCTTCCTTGGGGGCCAGAAGCAACAATGCAGGGTGCACAAAGGCGATGATGATTGTTGTGTAAGCCAACCAATTGTGAATCCGAAACAGCGGGATTTTGCGATGGGGCCATGACACGACGGGGTCATATTTACTGCCGAGCAACATGCCGAGCATGAGACCCACGCTCATCGTGCCACACGCCGCCAGCCCTGCATAAGAAACCAAATCAAGTATTGTGATCCCGAAGAAATCAAGAACAGAAGAAAACAGCATCAACTTATGGCCTCATTTTGGTTCAGAAGTTCAACAAGCAACGTCAAGACGTTTGGTGAGCCATAATCCGCCGAAGGTTAACGAAATTGAAATATTCCAACCGACTCGCTGCGAACTTAGGAGTCCGTTTTCTAAACGGCTTAATTGTGTTCGGCGGCATTACAAAAATGTAATCAAAAGCACATCTACAAATTCATTGATTGCGATTGCGGTGGCGATTGCGGTGACAGTGCATTTTATTATTCAACAAAACTCGCGCCCCTATTCAGGACACCGCCTTGTGCAAAATCGCCCCGATCAGGGTCTGATAGAATAACGGTGACACTCCACTTAATAGAACCGAGATTCAACCGTTCATCGCAATTATCGCCTTTGATGAAAATGCATCCTTAAGTTGCAATTTTATAACCAATCAACCCCGCCCTCTCCAACAATCACCCCCAATCCGCCCCGTTCACTCAAATTTTATCAAAACCACTGCATCACTGTCCTGTTTCCCATGCCTGATTCGCACGGGGATAAAACCAAAGGGGACGCGACAATGAAACTGGGCAATATCCTGGTGGCCAAGGGGCTGGTTTCGGCTGAGCAGATCAACCAGGCCATCGAACACCAGAACTTGAATGGCGGCCGTCTGGGCGACAGTATCGTCGCCCTTGGCCTGTTGAGCAAGGAACAGATCGAAAAGGTGCTGGCCGATGCACCGCAAGCCCCGATCACCGTGGCAGACACCGGCATCGATCCCCTGTTCCTGCTCGAACTCGCAATCAAGGGCATGTATTCGGAAAATCTTGAAACCGCTTCGGCGATTGCCGAGGCGCTCAAATTATCCAGCACAATTGTCAACCAGCTGCTGCAGGAGGCCAAGGACCGTAAACTGGTGGAGACCTTGACCTCAGCCTCCAGCGGTGGCTCCATGGCTGAATTGCGCATGAACCTGACGCGGGCAGGGCGCGAATGGGCAGTAGACGCCATGACGCGTGGCCAGTATTTCGGGCCTGCACCCGTGTCGTTGGCAGATTATCAGGACCGCATCATGCGCCAACGTGTCAGCAATGAACATGTGACGCGGCAAAGACTGGACGAGGCCTTTGCCGGTCTGGTGATGACTGAGCGCTTTGTCAGCCGGCTTGGCCCCGCCGTGAATTCGGGAAATGCCATCCTGATTTATGGCCCCGCTGGCAATGGCAAGACGACGGTGGCCGAGATCGTTGGCAAGATATTCCAGAATGTCATCTATGTGCCTTATTGCGTCGACATCGATGGTGAGATCATGAAGGTCTTTGATCCCACCGTGCACCGTCAGGTGGCCGACATGCCCGAGCAGCAAGGCGGAACAAACCTGCGCCGCAGCCGCGTCGATCTGCGCTGGGTTCCCTGCTATCGGCCCATGGTGATCACCGGTGGCGAATTGACCATCGAAATGCTCGATCTCAAATTCAATCCGGTGGCCAAGATCTACGAAGCACCGCTGCATATCAAGGCCCTCAACGGCACGTTTCTGATCGACGATTTCGGCCGTCAGCGCGCCAAACCCGAAGACATACTGAACCGCTGGATCGTGCCCCTCAACAGCCGTGTCGACTACCTGACCACCCATACCGGCAAGAGCATCATGATTCCGTTCGATGAAATCGTGATTTTCTCGACCAACATGCACCCGGATGACCTGATGGACCCGGCATTCCAGCGCCGCATCAGTTACAAGCTGGAGACTGTCGAGCCGCCAGAACCACTGTTCCGCAAGGTTTTCATTGCCATGGCGCAGAAAATCGGCCTGCAGTTGACCCAGGAAATCTACACGCAGGTGATCAATGGCATTCGCGAAAGCGAGGCGCCCTTGGCCTATTTCCAACCCAAGTTCATCGTCGAGCAGGTGTTGGCGTCGTGCAAGTTCGAAGGCACAAGACCCCAGTTCACCCCAGAAAATGTCAATGACGCACTGGCCAACCTGTTCATCAAAAAGTCAGATGGCAAGATGTTCGGGGTCAAGCGGAGTTAGCTTCAACCCGCAACCACGCCGCAAAAAACCCGGGAAAAAACTGGTGCTGCCAGGGGGAATCGAACCCACGACCTCTCCCTTACCAAGGGAGTGCTCTACCACTGAGCTACGGCAGCGACGCGAATGGCGCTCCCTTGCCATAGGCCGCAGCATTTCGCAACCACCTTGCGCAAACTGTGGCACCAAGGCAAAATCGCTGCCATGACTCAAGACAAAACCCAACAAATAACCCCACAACCAAACCAGGCAGAACGGCGAAAAGCCCGCCAAGCCATGGCTTTACGCGACAATCTGAAACGCCGGAAAACCAGGTTGCGTGACACGGCCCCGGACGGCGAGAATGATCGACAGCCAACCGCTGACCCTGCAGACGAGCCGAAAGCATCTTGAATCGCTCATATTCCCGGCATTTCAGCCAAATCAGCGCGGATTTGCCGAAATGTCAAATCTTGCCCCAAAGCCGCCACATATGCTGCTAAGCAGGGATTTTCGGCATTGCACAATAAGTCCATGGGGGACGGATGGTGTAACTGCCAGTCGGGGAATTTGACATGGATCGCATCCGTATTCGCGGTGGCAACAAGCTGAATGGCACCATTGATATTTCAGGGGCCAAAAACGCCGCCTTGCCGCTGATGATCGTGTCTTTGCTGACCCCGGAAACCCTCACCTTGCGCAATGTGCCCCGCCTCGTCGATGCGCTTCGCCTGCAGAAAATTCTCAACAACCACGGCGTTGACATCACCACGGCGGGAAAGCAGGCAGGCCAGCAACAGACTTCCGGTGAAACCCTGAAACTCTCCGCCAAGACCATTGTCGACACCTTTGCGCCTTATGAACTGGTTTCCAAGATGCGGGCGTCATTCTGGGTCTTGGGGCCGCTGATCGCACGCTGCGGTGAAGCCAAAGTATCACTCCCCGGCGGTTGCGCCATCGGCACGCGCCCCGTCGACATGCATTTGCTGGCCATGGAAAAACTCGGCGTGGTCTGCGAAATCGAAAATGGCTACGTCATCGCCAAAGCCAAAAACGGTCTCAAAGGTGGCCATATCCATTTCAACAAGGTCTCGGTGGGTGCCACCCATGCGGCCCTGATGACAGCGGTGCTGGCCAAGGGCGATACAACAATTGAAAATGCCGCAACCGAACCTGAAATCGGCGACGTTGCGGAATGTCTCGTCAAGATGGGCGCCAGAATCGAAGGCATCCATACCAAGACCCTCCACATATCAGGCGTCACATCCCTGCAGGGTGCCGATCACACGGTCATTGCCGATCGCATCGAAGCCGGCACCTATGCCATGGCTGTTGGCATGACAGGTGGCGACGTGTTGTTGCGCGGTGCCAGTGCTGCGACCATTGAAAACGTCATCCTCACCATGCAGCGTTCGGGCATCACCGTTGAAACCACCAATGTTGGTTTGCGTGTGAAGCGCAATGGTTCGGCCATCTTGCCAGTTGATGTGACAACCGATCCCTATCCGGGTTTTCCCACGGACTTGCAGGCCCAGTTCATGGGGCTGATGACCATGGCGACGGGCACCAGCCATATCCGCGAA
>JANONM010000114.1:0-7173 GCA_031420855.1 Hyphomicrobiales bacterium | reverse complement strand
CAAGGTATGTGAACGCAAAATCCACCCGCAGCCCCAGCATTTAAATGCTGATGGTTCGATGAGTTGGGAAGAAGTGGAATGCCTGGGATCCTGCGTCAACGCGCCAATGATCCAGGTGTTCAAGGATACCTATGAAGATTTGACGCCTGCAAAACTGGAAGATCTGATTGACCAGTGGCAAGCGGGCCAGCCTGTCAATCCTGGCCCGCAGATTGATCGTCATTTCTCGGCTCCCATGGGAGGTGGCACAACACTCACCGATAAGTCACTCTATAAAGGCCAGCGGAAGTTCTCCCGCGTGGAAGCCCCACCACTGCCTCCGCCACCTGTTGCGCCCGTCGTTGCAGCCGCTGTTGCACCAATTCCCGCAACGAAAGAACCGATCCCATCGCCATCTGCTAATAAGCCGCCAGCCGACGAAATTCGGCCCGTTTCGCTGGTTGCCAAACAGGTTGAGGCGCAGATAAAAGCTGTGAATGCAAAAGAAGCAGCCTCAACAGCACCCGGCATTGTGATGACGGAAAAAGCCCAGGCCGAAACCGGCATTGTGCGCGTGACCAAAGACGACGTGGTGAAATCCACCACCAAAATCAAAGCGAAATCCACCTCTGAACGCATCATCGATCCGCCAAAACCCGCCATCAAATCTGCCGCCCGCGCCATTGATGGTCGTCCGGAATTATTGAAAAAACCCCATGGCACGGCTGATGATTTGAAACTGATTTGGGGTGTGGGTCCGGCATTGGAAAAGTTGCTCAATAAAATGGGCATCTGGCATTTCAACCAAATCGCCAATTGGTCAGCCAAGGAACTCTCGTGGGTTGACGAAAAACTCGAAGGCTTCAAAGGCCGTGCCAAGCGTGATGAATGGGTGAGGCAATCCAAAAAACTCGCCAAAGGCTGGCGGCCAGACAGTGCTGTCGGTGAAAAGCCGAAAGGTCGTGGCTGATGCATACAGTTTCCCTCACCCTGAGGTGCGAGCCCCACTTTGAAACTTGGCGAGCCTCGAAGGGCCGTCCAAACACGAAAAGTGCTTCGAGGCTCGCGAAGGCGCTCGCATCTCAGCATGAGGATTTCCGCAATGCTCGCTGACAAAGATCGCATTTTCACCAACCTGTATGGCTACCATGATTGGGGCCTTGAGGGTGCCAAGCAGCGTGGGTGTTGGCTGGACACCAAATCCTTTATCGACAAAGGACGCGACTGGATTGTCAACGAGGTGAAAGCCTCAGGACTTCGTGGCCGTGGCGGCGCTGGCTTCCCGACGGGGCTCAAATGGTCTTTCATGCCGAAGGTGGTAGGTGAGCGCCCGCACTACCTTGTGGTCAACGCAGATGAATCCGAACCCGGCACCTGCAAAGATCGCGAGATCATGCGCCATGACCCGCACTTGCTGGTTGAAGGTTGCCTGCTCGCCGCCATGGCCATGGCTTGCAATGTCGGCTACATTTATGTGCGCGGCGAATACATCCGCGAACGCGAACACCTGCAAGCCGCCATCGACCAGGCCTATGAAGCGCGGTTGATCGGCAAGAACAACATTCATGGCTGGGACTTTGACCTCTACGTGCACCACGGTGCTGGCGCCTACATTTGTGGCGAAGAAACCGCCATGCTGGAATCGCTTGAGGGAAAAAAAGGCCAGCCCCGCATGAAGCCGCCGTTCCCCGCCAACGTCGGCCTCTATGGCGCACCGACAACGGTGAACAATGTTGAATCAATCGCAGTGGTTGGAACGATCTTGCGTCGCGGTGCCGCGTGGTTCAACGCCATCGGCAACCCCAACAATGTCGGCACCAAGCTGTTCTGCATTTCAGGCCACGTCAACAAGCCCTGCAATGTGGAAGAAGCCATGGGCATTCCGTTTCGTGAATTGATCGACAAGCATTGCGGCGGTGTGCGTGGCGGCTGGGACAACTTGTTGGCCGTCATACCCGGTGGCTCATCGGTGCGCATGGTGCCTGCCGAACAGATCATCGACACACCAATGGATTTTGACTCGCTGTCGAAACTGAAGTCGGGACTTGGCACGGCTGCCGTCATCGTCATGGATAAATCCACCGACCTGATCCGCACCATCGCCCGCCTTGCTTACTTCTACAAACACGAGTCGTGTGGCCAATGCACACCCTGCCGCGAAGGCACCGGCTGGATGTGGCGTGTGCTCACCCGCATGGCCGAGGGCCGCGCCGAAAAACGCGAAATCGACATGCTGTTTGATGTGACCAAGCAAATCGAAGGCCACACCATTTGCGCATTGGGTGACGCTGCAGCCTGGCCCATCCAGGGCCTGATCAACCATTTCCGCCCGGTGCTCGAAAAGCGCATCGACGAATACTCTCATCGTTCTGATCCCGATAGTGCAGTGCGCCAAGCGGCAGAATAAGCAAAAGGAGAACTAAACATGACTTTATCGACAGAACTACACTTCGATGGTTTCAAGGCCAAAGCTGGTTTGTATCCATTCATGGCTGCGGCCTTCGCCCCGGTTATGATAACCAGCGCCATGATGTTGCAAGGCTGTTCATTCTGGTTATCGGCCTCGCGCAGTTTCTTGCCCTTCGCAAATGAATTTGCCAAGCCATTGGCCGAAATGCCCAAAGTCAATGACGCTGCGGCTGTTGATGACGTGTCGAACACCGATTTCCCGGTCGTTGCAACGCTACTTTATGAAGCACCTTCAGCGACTAACGTTCCCGAATCTGCAGTCAATGAAACACCAGTCGGCAAGAAACCGGTCGGACTCGAGGTTGCGCGTGACGGTCAAGCAGATGATTTGACGATGATCGCTGGCATTGGTCCCAAGACCCAAAAGATTTTACATGATTTGGGCTTCTTCCATTTCGACCAGATTGCTGATTGGACTAATGCGGAAGTCGAGTGGATTGATGGCTTCCTGAACTTCAAAGGCCGAATCACACGCGACAACTGGTTGTCTCAAGCCGAAGCCTTGGCTTTGGGAGGCCGCGATGAATATGTGAAGCACTTCGGCAAGGAGCCTCGCTGACACCATGCACCTCGCTGAACTCAATATTGGCAAATTCAAACATCCGACCTCGGATCCGCGTATGGCTGGATTTATGGATAATCTGGATCGCGTGAATGCCTTTGCCGAGCGCAGCGAGGGCTTCATCTGGCGTTTGAAGGGCGACAACAACAACGCTACGGATTTTCGCCTCCCTTTTTCGGAAGGATGGGGCGATGACATGGCGGTCAATCTTTCGGTTTGGACCGATGCGAAGTCGCTTGTGAACTATGTCTTCAAAACCGTGCATGCGCAATTCTACAAGCGGAAGGCTGAATGGTTCGATCTGATGGAAAAACCTCACATGGTGTTTTGGCATGTAGAGGAGGGGCATCAACCGACATTGGACGAGGCCTATGCCCGTTTGCAGCATTATGAAAAAAACGGTGTGTCCGAATTCGCCTTCTCCCGCGCCTTTTCGCGGGAGAAGGTGGCCGAAGGCCGGATGAGGGGCCACGGGACTGATATTATGATGATTGAGAACTGACCCATGCCAAAAATAAAAATTGACGGTGTTGAGGGCGAATTTGAGAGCGGTTTGACCTTGCTTCAAGCCTGCGAACAGATGGGCGCTGAAGTGCCGCGCTTCTGCTATCACGAACGGCTGTCGATTGCGGGCAACTGCCGCATGTGCCTAGTTGAAGTGAAGGGCGGTCCACCCAAGCCGCAAGCGTCTTGCGCCATGTCGGTCAATGATCTTCGCCCCGGCCCCAATGGCGAAGTGCCTGAGGTTTTCACCAACACGCCGATGGTCAAGAAGGCCCGCGAAGGCGTCATGGAATTCCTGCTGATCAACCACCCGCTGGACTGCCCGGTGTGTGACCAGGGCGGCGAGTGTGATTTGCAGGACCAAGCCATGGCCTTTGGCAAATCCGCCAATCGTTTTCATGAAAACAAGCGCGCCGTTGAAGACAAGGATTTTGGCCCGCTCGTCAAAACCGAAATGACCCGCTGCATCCAATGCACCCGCTGTGTGCGCTTCACCACGGAAGTTGCTGGTATCAACGACATGGGCCTCACAGGCCGTGGTGAAGATGTGGAAATCACTACCTACCTTGATCAGATCATCACCTCGGAACTGCAAGGCAATATCATCGACCTGTGCCCCGTCGGCGCACTGACATCGAAGCCCTATGAATTCAAGGCGCGTCCATGGGAATTGCGCAAAACCGAAACCATCGATGTGATGGATGCGGTGGGTTCAAACATCCGCGTCGATGCCCGTGGCCGCGAAGTCATGCGCATCCTGCCGCGCACCCATGAGGACGTGAACGAGGAATGGATTTCCGACAAGACCCGGTTCGTCTGGGACGGTTTGAAAACCCAGCGTCTTGACCAGCCCTATGTCAGGGAATTGGGCAAGTTGCGCCCCGCCACATGGGAAGAAGCGCTGGGCCATGTGGCCAAGAAATTCAAGGCTGCAAAGCCGGGACGTGTTGGCTTCATCCTCGGCGATCTAATCTCCGCCGAAGAAGCCTTCGCCATCAAAACCCTCGCCATGCAGCTTGGCATCAACAACCTTGATTGCCGCCAGGATGGCACACCTTTGGGTGAACATGGCGGACGCGCTGGCTATCTTTTCAATTCGACAATTGCTGGCATTGAACAAGCTGACGCCATCATGTTGATCGGCTGCAATCCGCGTCTTGAAGCGCCGGTTCTCAATGCCCGCATTCGCAAGCGTTCCCTGAAAGGTGGCTGCCTGATTGGCGTTGTTGGCGAAAAAGCTGACCTCACCTATAATTATACTTACCTTGGTGCAGGTCCCGATAGCCTCGACCAGTTTGTCAACCACGCCGCCATTTCCAAACAAAAACCCATGCTCATCGTCGGGCAGGGGGCTCTGGCCCGCGCCGATGGTGCCGCAGTCTTGGCCAAGATCGCCAAGGCCGCCGCCGCCATGGGCGTTGTCAAGGAGGGCTGGAATGGTTTCAACATCCTGCATACCGCAGCGGGTCGCGTCGGTGCATTGGATGTCTGTGCATTGCCCGGTGAAGGCGGCATGAACACCAATGCCATGTTGGCAGCGGCCACCAAGGGCCAGCTGGATTTGCTGTTCCTTGCCGGTGCAGACGAAATCAACACCAAGGAACTGGGAACCACTTTCGTCGTCTATCTCGGTAGCCACGGCGATGCCGGTGCGCACCGCGCCGATGTGATTTTGCCGGGTGCCGCCTACACCGAAAAATCCGCAACCTATGTCAACACCGAAGGCCGTCCGCAAATGACCGCCCGGGCATCTTTCCCGCCGGGTGATGCGCGTGATGATTGGGCGATCTTGCGCAATCTGGCTGAACTTGCGGGTGCAACGCCGCCCTGGTCAACACTTGAAGGCCTTCGCGCCGCCATGTATGCCGTGGCACCGCAACTGGCTCACCTTGATAAAATCCATGCCGCCGATGCTTCAGTCCTGTCTGAATTGGGCAAAGCTGAAGGCGAGACCTCACACATGGCGTTCGCATCACCGATCACGGATTTCTACATGACCAACCCCATCGCCCGTGCCTCGCGTATCATGGGCGATTGTTCAGCGTTGAAAAACAGTGCAGCACGGCAGGCGGCAGAATAAGATGATTGAAATCGCAACCCTCATCGTCCTCATCGTTCTGCAAAGTGTTGCCTTGCTCACGGCACTGCTGATCTCTGTCTCGTTCCTGATTTATTTTGACCGTAAAGTCTGGGCCGCCGTGCAAATGCGCCGGGGTCCCAATGTTGTAGGTCCTTGGGGCATTCTGCAATCCTTTGCCGATCTGCTGAAATTCGTCTTCAAGGAAGTCATCATTCCCGATGGTTCCAACAAGGGTGTGTTCGTGCTGGCCCCCATGGTCACTGCCATTCTGGCGCTGGCGGCTTGGGCCGTGGTTCCGGTCAGTGAAGGCTGGTCGGTTGCCGACATCAATGTGGGCATACTTTATCTCTTCGCGCTTTCGTCCCTCGGTGTGTACGGCGTCATCATGGGCGGCTGGTCCTCGAACTCAAAATATCCGTTTCTCGCAGCTCTGCGTTCTGCCGCGCAAATGGTGTCCTATGAAGTCTCCATCGGTTTTGTCATCATCACCGTGTTGCTGTGTGTTGGTTCATTGAACCTGTCAGACATCGTGCTGTCACAAAAGACCGGCCTTGGCACCATGCTGGGGCTGCCCAATTCTTTCCTGGACTGGTATTTCATTCCGCTGTTCCCGATGTTTGTGATCTTCTTCATCTCGGCCCTGGCTGAAACCAATCGTCCACCCTTTGATTTGGTCGAAGCGGAATCAGAACTGGTGGCCGGGCACATGGTGGAATATTCTTCCACACCTTATCTGCTGTTCATGCTCGGCGAATATGTTGCCATCACCCTGATGTGCGCCATGACAGCGATCCTGTTCCTCGGCGGCTGGTTGCCGATCATCGACGTGGCGGTGCTGAACTGGGTTCCCGGCGTCATCTGGTTCATGCTGAAAACGGTGTTTGTGTTCTTCGGCTTTGCCATGGTGAAAGCCATCGTGCCACGCTATCGCTATGACCAGCTGATGCGGCTGGGCTGGAAAGTCTTCCTGCCGATCTCGCTGGCCTGGGTGGTCATCACCGCTGGCGTTCTCGTCACTTTTGGATGGTTGCCAACATGAATCTTGCCCCCGTCGCCCGCTCACTTTTCCTGAAAGAATTTCTTTCAGCCACCTGGCTTGCCCTGAAATATCTGGTGGCACCTAAGGTCACGCTGAATTATCCGCATGAAAAGGGCCAACTCTCCCCCCGCTTCCGGGGTGAACACGCGTTGCGCCGTTATCCCAATGGCGAAGAACGCTGTATCGCCTGCAAGCTCTGCGAAGCCATTTGTCCGGCGCAAGCCATCACCATTGAAGCAGGCCCGCGCCGCAACGATGGAACGCGCCGGACCACCCGTTATGACATCGACATGGTAAAATGCATCTACTGTGGCTTCTGTCAGGAAGCCTGCCCGGTGGATGCCATCGTCGAAGGTCCGAATTTTGAATACGCCACGGAAACCCGCGAAGAGCTGTTGTTCAACAAGGAAAAGCTGCTCTCCAATGGTGACCGCTGGGAACTTGAAATCGCCCGCAACATCGCCCTCGACTCCCCCTATCGGTGACAAGCATGGTTGTAACATTTTTCTTCTATCTCTTTGCACTCCTCGCCATCGCCTC
>JANONM010000113.1:0-4803 GCA_031420855.1 Hyphomicrobiales bacterium | reverse complement strand
CCCAGCCCGCCAGGCCGCTGTCAACAGCAACAGCAATTGCACGACACCAGATACGGTCACAGCCCAAGCCAGCATGCGACCTGTGGCAGGTGTGTTTCCAAGCCCCATGTACCAGGCCGCCAAGGCAAACAGGATAACCACGATATTGAGAAAGATCGGTGCGGCGGCAGGTGCGGTAAAACGGTTCAGGCTGTTGAGAATGCCACCGAACAGCGCCGTCAGTGACATCATGCCGAGATAGGGAAAACAGATTTGTGTGAGCTCGGTTGAAAGCGCCAGTTTTTCACCCGTAAACCCCCGCGCATAATAAGGCATCAGCCACGGCATCAGGATCATGGCAAGCGCACTGAACAAAATCATCCAGGTGAACAACACCGACAACATGTCGCGCCCGAAGGCGATTGCCTGGTCTTTCCCTGCTTCTTCCATCTTGCGGGCAAACTGCGGCACGAAGGCGTTGTTGAATGCACCCTCGGCAAACAGCGCGCGAAACAAATTCGGCAAACGCTGCGCCACCACAAACGCTTCAGCTATCGCCCCCGTGCCCAACATGAAGGCAATCAACTGATCGCGCACAAAGCCAAGCAGGCGACTGACCAGCGTGAGTCCACCAACCTTGGCAGCAGATTTCATCAGGGACATGGGAGACCTTTGGAGAGTTTAGTAACAGTGGCCGGTAAAGAGACCTCATCCGTCTTGCGCCAAGGGGCGCGATCCACCTTCTCCATCTGCGATGGAGAAGGGACGAGTTGCTGCAATTGTCCCTTCTCCACGCCTTCGTGGAGAGGGTGCCCCAACGGGGCGGATGAGGTCCCTTTGGTGGCCACATCAAGTCCCCGTTTTCAGCACAGCATCGCGTGGTGCCAGAACATCCATCAAGGCGTGCTCAATTTTCCTGGCCCGCGTTTCATTTTCAATTTTTGCGCCCGTCAAGTCAGTCACATAGAACACATCGATGGCTTTTTCGCCGAAAGTCGTGACATGGGCCGAGGCAATATTGAGATTGAGCTGGAACAGCGCATCGGTCAGTTGATGCAACAGCCCGACGCGATCAAGACCGTTGATCTCGATCACCGTCTGGCGGTTTGACGACGCGTTGTCGATGATGACGCGCGGCTCCACCTGAAAGGCATTGGCGCGGTATTCCGTTTTGCGGGCCTGGGCCATGGCGTCTTTCAGGCGCAATTGACCCCGCAAGGCTTTGGTAATGGTTTCGGCAACGCGCTGGGCACGGCGTTGTTCGTCATTTTCATCGGCAAACTCCCGCTGCAACAAGATGGTGTCCAGCGCCATGCCGTCCGTGGTGGTAAAGATCTGCGCGCCGATGATATTTCCATTGGCCGCCGCACAGGCCCCGGTGATGGTGGCAAGCAGGCGCGGATGGTCGGGCGCAAACACGGTAATTTCGGTAACGGCGGCAAAGGCATCAGACGTCACATCTGTCGTCACATCACGGGGAGATGCACGCGCCATCAGCCCGTGGTGGCGCAACTGTTGCTCGACAGGCACATTGAGCCAATAGGCATCATAGTGTCGCTGGGCGATCAGGGCTTTTTCGGGATCGCCAAGGGTTGGCATTTTCGCAAAGAACTGCTGTTGCGCATCCGCCACCCGCTCCTTGCGGGAAACCGCCGTATGGCCACCGGTGAGAACCGGCTCGGCTTCCGCATAGAGGGTGCGCAGCAATTGGCCTTTCCAGCCGTTCCAGACGCCAGGGCCAACGGCCCGAATGTCGGCCACCGTGAGTATGAGCAGGAGTTTCAGGCGTTCCGGACTTTGCACAATCGACGTAAAATCCAGAATGGTTTTGAAATCATTGAGGTCGCGCATCTGGGCCGTTTCGCTCATCAGCAAATGCCAGCGGATCAGCCAGGCCACGGTCTCGGTTTCGGCAGATGTAAGTCCCAGCCGTGGGCAGAAGTCCCTTGCCATGCGTTCACCAGCAATCGAGTGATCTTCCGGCCGCCCCTTGGCAATGTCGTGAAACAGGCCTGCCACATAAAGTGCGCGGCGTGATGTGAGGGTCGGAAACAGTCGCGCTGCCACCGGATGTTCTTCTGCCAGTTGCCCGCTTTCAATGCCGCGCAACACGCCAACCGTTCGCAACAGGTGCTCATCAACTGTGTAGTGATGGTACATGTTGAACTGCATCATCGCTACGATGTGGCCAAATTCAGGGATGAACCGTCCCAGTACGCCCGCTTCATTCATTGAGCGCAGAATGGTTTCGGGATCACCGCTGTCTGCAAGAATATCCAGAAACAGGCCATTGGCTTCTGGACTCAATCGAACCGCATCGTCAATTCGCCGCAACGAGCCTTGCATGCGCTTCAGTGCGTCTGGATGAATTTCAATGCCCTGCTGCGCCGCAAGTTTGAAAATCCGGATGAAGTTGACAGGGTCTTCGGCAAAGGCCCCCGGATCAGCCAAATCGAGACGTCCTGCCTCCAGTTGGAAGTGCTTTGGCAAGCTGCTGCCCCGGCTCATCTTGGGCAGGAATTTTCCCAACAGTCGCGACAGCGAAGGTGCATCTTTCAAATGTTTGGCTTCGAGGCTGGCACAAAAGATCCGGGTGAGATTGCCGACATCCCGGGCGATCAAAAAATAGTGTTTCATGAAGCGCTCGACGTGTTTCAGCCCGCTATGGGCCTTATAGCCCAGCCGCTCGGCGAGATCGCTTTGCACGTCGAATGACAATTTATCTTCGCCGCGCTTGCTGATGAAATGCAAATGGCAACGCACCGCCCAAAGAAAATCCTCACATTTCTGAAAGCGCCGCAGTTCATCCTTGCTGAACACGCCCTTCTCCGCCAACTCATCTGGCGAATTTGCATCAAACAAGAACTTGGCGATCCAGAACAGCGTGTGCAGGTCGCGAAGCCCGCCCTTGCCATCCTTGATGTCAGGTTCCACCGCATAGCGGCTCAAGCCATATTTGGTGTGGCGCTGGTCCCGCTCCGCAAGCTTGTCGGCCACAAAGGACTTCGCCCCCTTCTGCACCACACTGCGGCGATAGCGGTGGATCATGTCGCCAAAGAATTTAACGTTGCCGGCAACAAAACGTGCCTCAAGCATGGACGTCAGGATGGTCGTATCGCTGCGGGCGAGGCTCAGGCAATCATCAATGGTGCGGGTGGCATGTCCAACTTTCTGCCGCGCATCCCACAGGGCATAGAGGATAAACTCCACCAGTTTGGGCGTCGCCTCGGTGATTTTGTCAGGCACCAGAAACAACAGGTCGATGTCGGACCCCGGCGCCAGGGTGCCCCGGCCATAACCACCCACGGCGATGACGGCAAGCCCCGTGGCCTCCACAGAAGTGGCATGGGCCGCACAAGCCAAAGCCAAAAGACCCCGGACAATCTCGTCTTGCTGTTGTGACAATTCAATGGCGCAATTGGTGCCATGGCCCGAGGCAAGCAGATTGGCTTCGGCGCTTTTCCGGATCAAGCTGAGATGATCGCGCACCTCGGCCGACGCCTTGTTGCGCAAGTCCAAATTGTCGGCGGCACCGGCGCGCAAGGCCAGGAGCCGTGACACAAAAGTGGTCTCTGGTGAATCGGCAACCATCATGCCCCCTCCTTATCCGCCAGACCCTTCAAGGCATAGAGCAAATCATGGGCTTCGCGGGGGCTGAGATTATCAGGTGCGATGGCCGCCAGTTTTTCCCGCAAGCTATCAATGCGGGGAGCCGGAGCTGGGCTGGGCACGCTACGAAACAACGGCAGGTCAGAAAGCAATTGTGAAGGCGTTGCACCATCGCGCTGGTTTTCAAGTTTGGTCAACACATCCTGGGCCCGGGCAATGACCGATGCTGGCAATCCCGCCAGCCGTGCCGCCTGAATGCCATAGGAGCGGTTGGCAGCACCCTGTTGCACCTGATGCAGAAACACAATGTCGCCCTTCCATTCCCTGACCGCCATGGTCATGCAGACCAGGCGATCAAGACTCTGCGCCAGTGACGTCAGTTCGTGATAATGCGTGGCAAACAGGGCACGGCAGCGATTGACACTGTGCAGATATTCCAGCGTCGCCCAGGCAATCGAAAGTCCGTCAAAGGTCGCCGTGCCCCGGCCAATCTCATCGAGAATGACCAGCGAGCGGGCCGTGGCCTGATTGAGTATGGCAGCGGTTTCGACCATTTCCACCATGAAGGTGGAGCGTCCCCGGGCCAGATCATCAGCCGCCCCCACCCGGCTGAACAGCCGGTCAACACAGCCGATATGGGCTGATGCGGCGGGCACAAAGGCCCCCATCTGGGCCATCACCACAATGATCGCATTTTGCCTGAGGAAGGTGGATTTGCCCGCCATGTTGGGGCCCGTTAGAAGCCAGAGTGCCGGATCATCAATACCGAGATCACAGTCATTGGCCATGAAACGGCTTTCAGCATTCTTGGCAAGTGCCGCCTCAACCACCGGGTGACGCCCTTCAACAATCTGGAAGGCCGTTGAGCTGTCAACGAGGGGGCGCACATGACGTTGTTCTTCAGCCAGTTGGGCAAGGGCTGCAAGGCAATCGAGATCAGCAAGGGCCGCAGCACAGGTCGAGATGCTGACGCTGAATTTCGTTGTGGCCGCAACCAGCGCCTCGAAAATTTCAAGCTCAATGGCCAAGGCGCGGCCCGCCGCCACGCCGATCTTTTGCTCAAGTCCCGCCAATTCATTTGTGGAAAACCGCATGGCCCCGGCCATGGTCTGGCGGTGATAATATTTGATAATGCCTTCAGCATCTTGCATGGCGTCGGCCTGGGCTTGCGGCACTTCGATAAAGTAACCCAGTACATTGTTGTGTTTGATCTTG
>JANONM010000112.1:0-5291 GCA_031420855.1 Hyphomicrobiales bacterium | reverse complement strand
GGACATTGCTTCAGAAGTTGCGCGCCGCCGCACCTTCGCCATCATCTCCCACCCTGACGCCGGCAAGACCACGCTGACTGAAAAATTGCTGCTGTTCGGCGGTGCCATTCAATTGGCGGGGCATGTGCGGGCCAAGGGTGATCGCCGCCGAACGCGCTCCGACTGGATGGGCATTGAAAAAGCCCGTGGTATTTCCGTCGTGACTTCTGTGATGACGTTTGAATATGGGGGCTGTGTTTTCAATCTTCTCGATACGCCGGGCCACGAAGATTTTTCTGAAGACACCTACCGCACCCTGACGGCGGTTGATGCGGCCATCATGGTGATCGACGGGGCCAAGGGCATTGAAGACCGGACGCGCAAGCTGTTTGAAATCTGCCGGATGCGCGACATTCCCATCATCACCTTTGTCAACAAGATGGACCGCGAGACCCGCGAGCCGCTTGATTTGATTGACGAGATTGAAAAAGGCCTGGCCCTGACTGTGGTGCCCATGATGTGGCCCATCGGCATTGGCAAGAAATTCGCTGGCACCTATGACCTGACGGAGCCGCGCATTCGCAAACTTGAATCAGCGCCGGAAGGCCAAGCCGTTTCGGGGCCTGGTGATGCGGCGATCAAGGCGCTGCTTTCCGAAAATGATTTCAAGACATTTCATGATGAGATCGAATTGGTTGAAATGGCGGGCCATGCTTTTGACCGGCAGGATTTTCTGGAAGGCCACATGTCACCGGTGTTCTTTGGTTCAGCCATCAAGAATTTCGGTGTCCGGGATTTGCTGGAGGCATTGATCAAATACGCGCCACCGCCGCGCGACCAGAAATCCCGGCAACGCATTGTCAAGGCCATTGAACCACAACTGACGGGCATTGTTTTCAAAATTCAGGCCAACATGGACCCCAACCACCGGGACCGCATTGCCTTCATGCGCGTGGCTTCCGGCAAGCTGACGCGCGGCATGAAAACCAAGATTGTGCGCACCGGGAAACAATTGGCGCTGAATGCGCCACAGTTTTTCTTTGCGCAAGACCGCTCGCTTGCCGAGGAAGCCTTTGCCGGTGATGTGGTAGGGATACCGAACCACGGTGTGCTGCGCATTGGAGATACGTTGACCGAGGGCGAGGATGTTGTGTTCACAGGTGTGCCCAACTTCGCACCAGAAATTTTGCGCCGGGTAAAGCTCGCCGATCCGATGAAGGCGAAGAAGCTCAAGGAAGCCTTGGCGCAATTGGCCGAAGAAGGGGTGGTGCAATTGTTCACGCCGCTGGATGGTTCGGGTGCCATTGTGGGCGTTGTAGGGGCTTTGCAATTGGACGTTTTGATTTCGAGGCTTGATGCAGAATATGGTGTGCCTGTGGAATTTGAAACCACGCGGTTTGAGGTGTTGCGCTGGCTTTCGTCTGATGATGCCAAAATCCTTTCGGGATTTGTCGACAGCAATAAATCTGCCATTGCGCTTGATCTCGACGGCGATCCGGTGCTGCTGGCCACGTCATTGTTCAATCTGAACTATACGCTGGAACGGGCGCCGGGTATCAAAGTTGCGACCATCAAGGAAATTCACGGCTGAGGAATTTGACAGTGATGCCCTATGATTTTGACGGTCCACGGCTTTTGGCATTGTTGCTGATTTTTGTCATGTGGGGGCTCTATGGACCGATCCTCAATTGGCTGGGGCGTGGCACGCTGAATGCCCAACTGCATGTCGTGCGTTTGCGCTGGATGCGAATGTCGCTCGAGTCGCATCGCGAACACCGGGTGTTTGATGGTATCTTGCTTGGGCAGCTTTCAGCATCGATGTCATTTTTCGGCTCGGCCACTCTCATCGTGCTGGCCAGCCTGCTCGGAGCACTTGCCGGTATTGGAGGCGTGCATGCAGCACTTGCCCGGCTTGAATTTTTTCCACCCATTTCACTTGGCTTGTTCACGCTGTATTTTGCGTCATTGACCCTGATCATGGCGGTCAGCTTTTTCTCATTCACCTACGCCATTCGCAAGTTGGGCTACACCACGGCCTTGATCGGCGGCCTGAATGAAGCCCGCACTGCCAATCATCATTCGCAGGTCATGGTTGCGCAAACAGCAATGGTGTTGACCGAGGCCGTCAAGAGCCTGAACAACGGCATCCGCGCTTACTACTTTGCAATCGCATCGCTTTTCCTGTTTATCGGACCATTTCAAGCCATTGCCATGACTCTGTTGATTTCGTGCGTGCTGCTTTATCGCCAGGGCTTTTCCACGGAAGCCCTCGCCATCGAACGCTATGTTGCGGCGATGAATGCCTATGAAACCGAACGCGTCGACAGGGGCGAAAGCGCTATTTGAGTTGTGATGTTGCCCCGGCAAGGGCCTGGATGCCAGCCCAATCGCCGGTTGCGAGTTTGGCTTTCGGTATCATCCATGAACCACCGATGGTGATGACGTTGGGCAGCTTCAGATAGTTTGGTGCTGACAGTGGTGTGATGCCGCCTGTCGGGCAGAATTTGACTTGCGGGATCGGCGATGCCAGTGCCGTCAGATAGGCGATGCCGCCTGCGGGTTCTGCGGGGAAGAATTTCTGGATGCGATAGCCCCGTTCCAGCAGTGCCATGATTTCTGATGCGGTGGCAGCCCCTGGCAGCAACGGCATTTCTTCATCTTCGGCTGCACCGAGCAATTGATCGGTTGATCCCGGTGATACTGCAAAAGCACAACCCAGCTTGGCGCATTGCCGGAATTGGTCCGGGGTGAGCACGGTACCGACACCGACAACAGCTCCTTCGACTTCGGCCATGATGGCTTTGATCGCTTCCATGGCGGTTGATGTGCGCAAAGTAATTTCGAGCACCGGCAGACCGCCTGCCACCAGGGCGCGGGCCAAGGGGACGGCCTGTTTCACATCATCAACCAACATGACGGGTACGACAGGTGCCATTTTCAGAATGGTTTCAACTCTTGCCTGTTTGGCTTCCATGCCCATGACTGTTCCCTCTTAATTCTGGACTTCAAAAATGCTGGCTCCGGCGTCGGCGCGTCCTGCCAGTTTGCGGAACATTGAAAAAAGCTCGCGGCCCGTGCCAAAACTATTCTTGCCCAGATCAGCAGTGGCAGGCAAGCGCGCCGCAAAGGCGGCTTCCTCCACCAATACTTCCAAGGTACCAGCATCGGCATCAATGCGGATGATGTCGCCATCACGGATGCGGGCGATGTGCCCACCGGCGGCAGCTTCGGGTGTCACATGAATGGCGGCTGGCACTTTACCCGAGGCACCCGACATGCGGCCATCGGTGACGAGCGCCACTTTCAAACCACGGTTCTGCAACACGGCAAGCGGTGGTGTCAGGCGATGCAGTTCCGGCATGCCATTGGCCTTGGGGCCCTGGAAGCGCACGACAGCAACATGATCCATATTGAGTTCCCCAGCCTTGAAAGCCGCATGCAGTTCTTCCTGGGAATGAAAGACCTTGGCTGGGGCTTCGATGATGTGTCGATCTGCGGGAATTGACGATGACTTGATCACCGCTGTGCCGATGTTGCCCTTCAACACATTCAGACCACCGGTTTTTTGGAACGGGGCCGAAACGGATTGCAATACATTTGCATCAGCAGTTTTCTTTGCGGCGGGCTTCCAGGCCAGTTCGCTTCTGGCGTCCAGCTTTGGTTCCACAAGATAGTGATCGAGGCCCTGCCCCATGATGGTAGTAACGTCATTGTGCAGCAAGCCCGCACCGAGGAGTTCGCGGATGAGGAACCCCATGCCTCCAGCAGCATGGAAGTGGTTCACATCGGCAAGGCCATTGGGATAGATGCGGGTGAGCAGCGGGGTGACGTGCGAGAGGGCTGCCAGATCATCCCATGTGAGAATGATGCCCGCAGCAGCGGCCATGGCAATCAGATGCATGGTGTGGTTGGTGGAACCGCCCGTGGCCATCAAGCCGACAACGCCATTGACCACGGATTTTTCGTCATAGATTTGTGAAATCGGCGTGTAGCGATTGCCCAGTGCGGTGATCAACATCGCCTGCTTGGCCGAGGCCTTGGTGATTTCATCGCGCAAGGTGGTGCCGGGATTGACGAAGGTGGTGCCCGGCAAATGCAGGCCCATGATTTCCATCAGCATCTGGTTGGAATTGGCAGTGCCATAGAAAGTGCAGGTGCCCGGACCGTGATAGGATTGGGCTTCGGCTTCCAAAAGTGCGGCCCGGTCCACCTTGCCTTCAGCATAGAGCTGGCGGACTTTTGCCTTGTCTTCATTGCCCATGCCAGAGGTCATGGGGCCTGCGGGAATAAACACGGCGGGCAAGTGGCCGAAGTTGAGTGCACCCATGATAAGTCCCGGCACGATCTTGTCACACACGCCGAGATAGACTGCCGCATCGAACATCTGGTGCGACAAGGCGATGGCCGTGGAAAGGGCGATGACATCGCGGGAGAACAGCGACAGCTCCATGCCTGTTTCACCTTGCGTGACACCATCACACATGGCGGGAACGCCGCCTGCCACCTGCGCCGTGCCACCTGCATCGCGGGCGGCTTGCTTGATGATATCAGGGTATTTTTCAAAGGGTTGATGGGCCGACAACATGTCATTGAAGGATGTCACAATGGCAAGGTTGGGGCCTGAGCCATTGCGCAGCTCGTCCTTGTCATGGGGACCACAGGCGGCAAAGCCATGGGCGATGTTGGCACAGCCCAGCGATTTGCGCTTGGGTTGACTGGAAGCTTGCGCCGCCATGCGGGAAAGATAAGTGCTACGGGATTTCTTGCTGCGGACAATCAGCTTTTCAGTGACGGCAGAAATCGATTCGGACACGGAACGATGATTGGCCATGGCAGTGCTCCTTCACGGACACCAATAGATTTGAAATGGTTTGGCACTTTGCAACACGGCGCGAATGGGCATGGCCATCATGTCGCTTCCTGCATTGGCTTTTGCCAGAACATCACGTTTCTCCTGCCCTTCAATGTGCAGGAAATGCGATGACGCGGCCAAGAGTTTGTTCAATGAAAAAGTCAGGCGCGGCTCGCCTGCTGCGGGTGCCTGTAACTCCACGATGGACTTCCTGCAGTCCGGTGCAAGCGCCTCGGCAAGATTGTCGCCACCCGGAAAGAACGAAGCGGTATGGCCATCATTGCCCATGCCGAGGACCACAACATCCAAATTCAATTTTTCGGCATTTGGATTTTGGTAGAGTGGCACAAACATTGCGGCCTTGGCGAAATTGCACAGCAGGTTTTTTTTCACCAAGCCAGCATTCGAGCGAGCGTGATCCGCAGGCACTTGCCGTTCATCAACCAGTGTCACCGAAACT
>JANONM010000111.1:0-3630 GCA_031420855.1 Hyphomicrobiales bacterium | reverse complement strand
TTTCACCCAGGAACGCCTTCAACGACCGATGGCCTTTGTAGTTCTGTGATGTGAACAGCTTGCCAAACATGGGATACCCCTAATTATCAGAGGAGCTTTATTCCCGAGGCCTGAACAAGCGGTTTCCGGTTTGGGTTGATTTTTAGACAACGCAGCTTGCCGAACTGCAAGTTGCAGTCAGGGTTAAGCTTGCCTTAGCCCGCCAAATAACCCGCCAAGTGATTCACATGTTTGGATAATTCGGCCCTTCGCCACCCTGCGGCACGGTCCAGTTGATGTTCTGGGCGGGGTCTTTGATGTCACAGGTTTTACAATGCACGCAATTCTGGTGGTTGATCTGGAAGCGCGGGGGATGGCCTTCAGTCCGGACAATTTCATAGACACCCGCAGGACAATAGCGCTGGGCCGGTTCATCGTAGATTGGCAGGTTGATGGCGGTGGGTATTTCACTGTTGGTCAGGCGCAGATGGGGCACTTGGTCTTCCTCATGATTGGTGCTGGAGAAGGCCACATTGGTCAGACGATCAAAAGACAGCACACCATCGGGCCGCGGATAGGGAATGGGCTTGTAATCCCCGGCCGTGCCAGTTGTCGCGTGGTCGGGTCCGCCATGCTTCCAGGTGCCGAGGCCAAAACCGAACAAGGTGTTCAGCCACATGTCAACTGCACCCAGGGCAACCCCGCCAAGCAAGCCCAGTTTCGACCACATGGGTTTGACATTTTTGACGTTTTTCAGATCCTTGTAGACCCAGGAATTTTCGTAGGCTGTTATATAGGCGGCAAGTTCATCGCCACTGCGGCCTTCCTGCAAGGCGGCAACAGCAGCTTCCGCAGCCATCATGCCGGTCTTCATGGCATTATGGCTGCCCTTGATACGGGGTACATTGACGAAACCCGCCGAGCAGCCAATCAGCGCGCCACCCGGAAACACCAGTTTGGGCACGGATTGAAATCCACCTTCGGAAATTGCCTTTGCGCCATAGGCCACCCGTCTGCCGCCTTCCAGCACTTGCGCAATCAGCGGATGATGCTTGAAGCGCTGGAATTCCATATAGGGATAGAGATGGGGATTTTTGTAGTTGAGGTGAACCACAAAGCCAATCGACACCAGATTGTCCTCGAGGTGATACATGAAACTGCCGCCGCCGGTTTTTCCGCCCAAGGGCCAGCCCATGGTATGGGTGACCTGGCCTTGTTTGTGGTTTTCCGGCTTGATCTCCCACAGCTCTTTTAGCCCCAAGCCGAATTTTTGTGGTTCGCGGCCTTCCGACAAGTTGAATTTTTTGATCAGTTGTTTGGCAAGAGAGCCGTGCACACCTTCGGCAATGAAAACATATTTGCCGACGAGTTCCATGCCCGGCTGGTAGTCTGGCTTGTGGGAGCCATCCCTGGCGATGCCCATGACCCCCGCCACAACGCCGCGCACCGCGCCATCGTCCCGGTAGAGCAATTCTGATGCGGCAAAGCCGGGATAGATTTCAACACCCAGGGCTTCGGCTTCCGTTGCCAGCCAGCGGCAGAGATCGCCGAGCGACCCAGCATAATTGCCATGATTGTTCATCAGGGGCGGCATGAGGAAATTCGGCATGCGAAGCGCGCCTTGCGGCCCGAGCACATAAAAGCGGTCTTCCACCACTTCGGTTTTCAGGGGAGCGCCGCGTTGTTTCCAGTCAGGGAACAATTCGTTGAGGGCGATCGGATCAACAACCGCACCTGACAGGATGTGGGCACCGACTTCCGAACCCTTTTCCAGCACGCAGACGCTGGTTTCAGGCGACAATTGCTTGATCCGGATGGCAGCACTCAGTCCCGCAGGCCCCGCCCCGACGATGACCACATCATATTCCATTGTCTCGCGCTGCTGGTCGTTCACGTCTGCCTCGTTGGGTTTGGCGTTTTCTGGTGACCCTGATATAGGGTTTTTGGAATCCTGAACAGGCGTCCAATTGCGACATGAATGCGTTTACCACCGATGACAAATTATCCGGGCCTGGCAACTTTCTGCCATGGCTGGTGGACATGGGGGCTGACGAAGTGCTGCTGGAGCAACCCGTCAACCGGTTTTTGACGCCACTTCCTGTGCAAGATGTGGTGCCTGACGTAGTCAAAGCCAATCCGTCACCGCAACCCCGGCCGCCAGCAGCCAAGCGTCCGCTTGTTGCTGAACCAGCAACATTTCAGGACAGTTCTGGCCAGGCCGCCGCATGTTCAAGTATCGCCGACATTGCGGCGGCCTTGTCGGGCTTCGACAGTCATCCCTTGAAAAAGACCGCGACACGTCTTTGTTTCCTGGGTGGTGCTGCGGTCTCGCGCATTCTGGTGTTGTGCGACAAGCCCCGCAGCGAGGAAGATCGTTCAGGCGAAGTGCTGGCAGGCAAGCATCAGGTTTTGGCCGAACGCATGTTAACGGCGATTAGTCTGTCAGGTATTGAAGCCCGCGACGGATTTGAGCAGGTGACACTGGCCAATTTCATGCCGTGGCGACCGCCCGGCAACCGTGGCCTGGTTGAATCGGAGGGCCTGTTGGTGGTGCCGTTGATCCGGCGTTTCATTGAGCTTCTGGCCCCCCAAATCATCCTGTGCCTCGGACCCTTGGCCGGGCAATATCTGGCGGGTGGCGAAGAAGCGCCAGTGCGGGCGAGAGGCAAATGGCTGACCGTGGAGACGCCCTCTGGACTTGTCCCGATGTTGACGACCTTTCATCCGGAAACGCTGCTGAAGAGCCCGCAAAGCAAGCGGCTGGTGTGGCAGGACCTGCAAGCATTTCGCAAACGGATTGGAGAATTGTGATGACATCAATCCGTAAAGAGGTTCGTGAATTCTTGCCTGCTGGTCTTGCTGTCATTACGATTTCAGATACGCGCACAGCGGCCGATGACAAATCAGGCGACACACTGGTTGACCGTATTGAAGCCAGCGGACACCGGCTGGTGGGCCGCCAAATCGTCAGGGACGACATCCGGCAAATCAGAAGTGCGGTGCGCAAACTGGTCAAGCGCGGCGATGTTGATGTTGTCATCACAACAGGTGGCACGGGCCTTACCGGGCGTGATGTGACCATCGAAGCTTTGCGACCGTTGTTCGACAAGGAAATCGAAGGCTTTAGCGTGGTGTTTCACATGATCTCATTCGCCAAGATCAAAACCTCGACCATGCAATCGCGGGCAACGGCCGGCATCATCGAAGGCACTTACATTTTCTGCCTGCCCGGTTCACCCGGTGCCTGCCGCGACGGCTGGGATGAAATCCTCGTGCACCAGCTCGACTACCGCCATCACCCCTGCAATTTCATCGAAATCATGCCGCGGCTGGAGGAGCATTTGCGGCGGGGGAAAGGTTGACTTAATGGGACTTGATTGATTCATAGCAGTGGCGGTCAATTGAAATCATCACTATTTCTATCGTCATCCCCACGAAAGTGGGGAACCAGACTTTCAACCAGCGATGTTGTTGAAAGTCTGGTTTCCCGCGTTCGCGGGAATGACGGGTGTTTTGGATTCGACCGACCACCCACCGCACTGGAGCATCGGGCGGTCAATGAAATCCAAAAATAACGTCATTCCAAACGCGAGTGTAGCGCAGCGGAACGAGTGATTTGGAACCCCGCTTTGCCCGCCCAAAGCGGGGTTC
>JANONM010000110.1:0-3804 GCA_031420855.1 Hyphomicrobiales bacterium | reverse complement strand
TTGATGAATCGTGCCTTCGTCACGGTAACCTGTGGCATGCTGTCTGACTCGCTGATTGATCCCTTGGTGATCATGTCGGCGTACTTTGGGGCTTCTTCCTGTTCACCCAGCGTACCGTCCTTGTTGTTGTCAACCTTCACGAACCAGGCTTCGCACTGGTCAGCCGAAGGTGTTTCGGCAGCCATGGCGGCCATTGGTGAAAGTGTAAGCAATACGGCGGCCATAGCCATTTTCAAGAATGTCATTTTGTCATCTCCAGTTGGTTTTGAGTTGGGAAGCCAACGTGTGCTTCGTGAGTTCTAACCACTCTGCCTGAAAAAGGTTTCACACATTGACAAAGTTTAATTCGGGCGCAGGGGTATTTTTGCACCACGCGGCGGTCGTGTAGAAGATTCCTGAATGGACTTCTGGCAATCTTGTTGAAGAACAATTGCAGACGGCATATCATTCCCTTACGATGTATGAGCCGCCTTCGCCAGTGAATGGGTGGAGGATGCTTCGAGGCTCGCAAGTGCTCGCACCTCAGCATGAGGGACTATATAAAACCTCACCCTGAGGCGCCGCGCCGAAGCCTTGGCGAAGGCGGGGCCTCGAAGGGTGCGCCACAGAGGATATTTTCATGAACATCGTTTTCGACCTCGGCAAGGTGCTGATTGAATGGGATCCGCGCCATCTCTATCGCAAGGTTTTCAATGAACCCACAGAGATGGAATGGTTTCTGGCAGAGGTTTGCAACAATGACTGGAATCTTGAACAGGACCGGGGGCGCAGTTTTGATGAGGCGGTGAAGGAGGCGACGGCGCGACATCCCGGTTATGCCCCACAAATTGCCCTATACCGGGACCGCTGGATGGAGATGGTGCCGGGCGATATTGCCGGCAGTGTGGAGGTACTGGAAGATCTGCACGACAGTGGTGTGGCCCTCTACGCCATCACCAACTGGAATGGTGATACGTTCCGGGCGACGCGCCAGCGCTTTGGCTTTCTGTCGCTGTTTCGCGATATTGTGGTGTCGGGCGACGAAAAACTGATCAAGCCTGATCCTGCGATTTTTGAACTGCTGGCGCGGCGCAACAACATCGACCTCGCAGACTCGCTGTTCGTCGATGACAGCCTTAAAAATGTAAAGGGTGCAGAGGCTGTGGGCATGAAGGGCCATCATTTCACCTCGCCGGAATCACTGCGGGCGGCTTTGATGCGGCTGGGAGTGCTGTAAAACCAAGCGGACGCGGTGACGCAGGGCCGGGTTGTTTGAAATTTCCACGCCATTTCAGCGACTTGAAACGGGAATCCATTTCTTGACACATTTTCACCCCGTGGCTATGAAGAGCGCGAATTTCGGGGCGGGTTTGCGCCGGCTTTTTCTCTGGGGCTTTGACGGACTGATGACAAAATCCGGCAACACGCCACAGGATGACCGCTTGAAAGAGCTGGGACAAAAGCTGGATGAAAGCATAGCCTCCCGGAACGGCAAGGAAGGCCCTGATGCCACGGATGCAAAGGCTGCAGGGTTCGCCATGCGGGCGATCACTGAAATCCTTGTGGCCCTGGCTGTGTCCACGATCGGCGGTTACTATCTGGACCGCTATTTTGGCACCACGCCGTGGTTGATGATTATTCTGATGCCGCTTGGCCAGGCGGCGGGAGTGTGGAACGTCGTGCGGATGTCACGCTCCAGGGCGGCCGAGGAAATTATGGGCGTGAAGGGGGCAATGCCGCCTTCTGTCAAAGATGATGATGAGGATTGAACGTGGCTGAATCGACTGCATGCGCCGCTGAAAGCGTCAAAAAGATCATTGATCCAATTCACCAGTTTTGCATTCACCCGGTTGTCGGTAATGCCGAACACTTGGGCGTGTTCACCTTTACCAACTCGGCCCTGTGGGGGTTGATTGCTGTTGGTCTGGCTTCCCTGCTGTTTTTGCTGGCTCCCCGCAAACTCGTTCCGACCCGCCTGCAGTCGGTGGCGGAAAGCCTCTATGAAGTCGTGGACAACATGACCCGTGAAATCCTGCATGACAATGCGCGCACCTATTTCCCCTTCGTGCTGACGCTTTTCCTGTTCATCCTGTTTGCCAACGTCCTGGGCCTTGTGCCCTATTCCTTCACCGTCACCAGTCACATCATCATTACCCTGGCACTGGCACTGGTGGTGTTTGTTGGGGCAACGGTGATTGGCTTCTGGCGCAATGGTTTCGGTTATCTCAAGCTGTTCGTGCCTTCGGGCGTTCCGGTGTTTCTGCTGCCGCTGGTGGTTTTGATTGAAATCGTCTCATATTTCATCCGCCCGCTTTCACTTTCCATTCGTCTCTTTGCCAACATGATGGCAGGCCACATGATGCTGAAGGTCATGGCGGGCTTTGTTGTCATGCTCGGTTATTTCGGCATTGTGCCATTGATCGCCATGGTCGGCCTGACCGGCCTTGAGCTTTTGGTTGCAGCGCTTCAGGCCTATGTTTTTGCACTTCTCACTTGCATGTATCTGAATGATGCCATGCATGTTGATCACTGAAATTACCTATCACCCAATTACATAACAGGAGAAATACCATGGACGTAGCAGCAGCAAAGATGATTGGCGCCGGCATTGCAGCCGTAGCCTTGGGTGGCGCCGGAATTGGCATCGGCCACATTTTTGGCAACTATCTGGCAGGTGCGCTTCGCAATCCAGCCGCTGCCGCCAGTCAACGCGGCACGTTGTTCCTCGGGTTTGCTTTCGCGGAAGCCACGGGCCTCATCGGCTTTGCCGTCGCCATGCTCATCCTGTTCGGCTGATATCCAGTTGAACTTCGTGCCGGACCCCATGGTTCGGCAGCTGGGCCTTCGCATTTCGTCATTGACCGGAGCGGACTATGCCGCAACTTGATACTTCAACATGGCCACCGCAGCTTTTTTGGCTGGCCATCAGTTTTGGACTTTTGTATTTCGTCGTTTCGCGGTTTATCATTCCGCGCATTGGCGGGATCATCACCGAACGCAAGAATACTATTGATGCAGACTTGTCTGCTGCGACTTCTGCGAAAACTGATTCAGTAACTGCATTGAAGGCCTATGAAGTGTCGCTGGCTGATGCCCGTAGCAAGGCTGTTGCGGTTGGCTTGGAGAACCGCAACAAGCTGGGGGCCGATGCTGATGCAGCGCGCCACAAGCTTGATGCAGAACTTTCTAGCAAGGCCACGGCTGCCGACAAGGCGATTCAGGCTGCGAAAGCCAAGGCAATCGGTGCAATTGCGGCTGTCACGGAAGAAATCGCTGCGGCAATCGTCGCCCAGCTTTCGGGCGCAAAAGTCAGCAAGGCTGATGTGGCAGACGCTGTCGCAAAAGTTTCACGGCAAGGGTGAGTAGCATGGAATTCTTTCAGCACGCCGAAAACTGGGTTCTGGTCTCGTTCATCTTGTTTGTGGCCCTGCTGGTCTATCTCAAGGTGCCGGCCACCGTTGGCAAGTCATTGGATGACCGCTCTGCCAAGATCGCCAAGGAATTGAACGACGCCAAATCGCTGCGCCAGGAAGCCGAAGCGCTGCTCGCTGAATACAAGAAGAAGCGGGCCGATGCCGAGAAAGAAGCAGCCGATATTATCGCTGCTGCCAAATCTGAAGCGCAGGCCCATGCAACTGACTCAGCCCGCAAGCTCACGGAAATGTTGACACGCCGCCAGGCCCAGGCCGAAGCGAAAATCGCCCAGGCCGAAGCTGCGGCGATCAAGGAAGTGCGCTCGATCGCAACCGACCGCGCCATTGCCGCTGCAACCCTTCTGATTGCTGAAAACAGCAAGGGTCGGGGCGGTGAAAGCTTGATTGCCGA
>JANONM010000109.1:0-5374 GCA_031420855.1 Hyphomicrobiales bacterium | reverse complement strand
AGATTAAAGCCGGAATTGCAGACAAATCCTGTCTTCATGCCATCGGCATCCGGCATCAGGCGGATCAGGGAATTGCGGTTTGACAGGCGGCGCTTGCCGATTGGCAGATATTCCTGCGAGAAAAACCGGGCGTGTTCTGGAAATTCATTGACGATGATGGCCGCCAGCACACCGATATCCCTGGCACTGCTGACATTGCGCGGATCAAACAGGCCATTGGGATTGACAAAATGCGTGGCGGAAAGGCCAAGCTGCCTGGCCACCGCATTCATTTCATCGGCGAATTTGACATGGTCCCCCGAAGCAGCCTCGGCCAGCACATAGGCCATGTCATTGGCAGAATAGACCAGCAGGGCTTGCAAGGCAAAATCCACCGAAACCGTTTTGCCTGTGGGAACGCCGATCTTGCTGGGCTCCTGGGCATGGGCAACTTCTGAAACCAGCACTTGCTGATCGAGTTTGAGGCGGCCATCCCGCAGGCGCTGGAAGATGACATAGGCTGTCATCAGTTTTGTCAGGGAAGCTGGATACCACGGCTCACCCGCCCGCTCTTGGGCGAGGACTTCGCCGCTTCGGGCATCAATCAGCAGCGTCGGGCCATTCACCTCGCCCGAGGCTTGGCTGACAAAACCCGAACCGACAACGCTGAGTGCCAGCATCACAACAATGATCCTGCGGCGAAGGCCCATCAAAGTCATACATCCCTCTGGTTGTTCAAACTGGCTTTGCCAAACTTCACGCCATAAATCCAGCGCCATTCGCTTGTGTGGTGCAAGTTTGGCCTGAGGCTGATGCCCGTTCATTGCGGCTGATCCGTGGCACCAGGCGCTGCCCCTGACCTTAAACCTGTCAAAAGTCGAAAATTCAGATCAGATTGGTGCCCCTGGAGGGACTCGAACCCCCACGCCCTTGCGAACAACAGATTTTGAGTCTGTCGCGTCTACCATTCCGCCACAGAGGCCTAACCGGGGCTCCGTCTAGTTGCCAGACCTTGCGCCGTCAACTGGAAAGGCGCTTAACGCCCCGTGTCTTGAGGCCCCTGTCATGATTCGCATCACCGATTCCCTTGTGATTGACCCCGCCGACCTGCGTGAAACATTTATCCGCGCCTCAGGTCCGGGGGGACAGAATGTCAACAAGGTGTCAACCGCCGTTGAACTGCGCTTCAACATCGAAACCACGGGCCTTCCAGATGCGATAAAATCACGCCTGCGCATTTTGGCAGGCCGGCTGTTGGCCCAGAGCGGTGATTTGGTCATAACCGCGCAAGCCCATCGGTCACAGGAACGCAACCGCGAGGAAGCCATCAAAAAACTGGTGGAACTGTTGCGCAAAGCTGCCAAACGACCCAAGTTTCGCGTCGCCACAAGACCCACCAAGGCCTCAAAAACCCGTCGTCTCGACTCGAAAACCAAACGCGGCGAAACCAAGGTCTTGCGCCGCGTCAAACCCCGAACCGAAGACTGATCTGGAAAACTTGATAATGCTGCACAAACTCTATGACTGGACCCTTTCCCTCGCCGCCCGCAAATCCGCCGAGGTTTGGCTGGCCATTATCGCTTTCGTCGAAAGCTCGGTCTTTTTGATCCCTGCCGATGTGCTGTTTTTGCCCATGGCCTTGGCCAGGCCAAACAAGGCCTATCGTTATGCTGCTGTGGCCACGATTGCTTCGACCATGGGCGGCATTGCCGGTTATTTCATTGGCTATCTGGCCTATGAAAACTTTGCCAGGCCCGTGTTGGCTTTTTATGGCAAACTCGAAGCCTTCGAGAGCCTGAGGGCCTGCGCCAGCGACCAAACCCTGTGGCTGCTGCTGACAACATCAGGACTTGCCCATCTGCCCCCGATCAAAGTGGTCACCATTCTGGCTGGTGTGGCGCAGATCAGTCTGGTGGTCTTCATTGCCTCATGCCTTTTGGCGCGGGGCGCACGGTTTTTCGCCTTGGCCTGGGCCTTGCAGCGCTATGGCGAACCGATCAAGGGCTTCATTGAAAAGCGTCTCGGTCTGATTGCGGGCCTTGCCGCCGCCGCTTTGATCGGGCTTTACTTCGCCATCAAATTTCTGGGATCTTCGGGAAGCCTGTCATGCTGAGTCTGTCGACACCTCATCAAACCGTCCGCTTCATCGCCTTGGTGCTGTTTGCGATTATCGTCGGTGCCTGGCTGTTTGAATGGGCGGGCTATCCGCCTTGCGAACTCTGTTTGATGCAGCGCTGGGCCTATTATGTCGGCGTGCCCTTCGCAACCTTCATGGCCATGGCAAGGCCGTCCTGGCTTAAATCGGGATTGCTGGTCCTGGCGTTGATGCTGGCTGCCAACGCGGTTTTCGGCGTCTTTCATGCGGGCGTGGAGTGGAAATGGTGGGCGGGTCCTGCATCCTGTTCCGCTGGAACAATATCGCAGGGGCTGCCCGATCTCACCAAACCCGCTGTCATGTGCAATGAAGCCGCCCTTCGCATCCTCGGCCTTTCACTGGCGGGCTGGAATGCCATCATTTCAGGCCTGCTTGCGGTGCTGGCCTTTCGGGCTGTGCAAAAAACTCAAGGATCGAGTTCCGTATCCCAATAGAGATAATCCATCCAGCTCTCATGCAGGTAGTTGGGTGGAAACTGGCGTCCATTGGCATGCAACTGCGCCACCGAAGGACAAAACGGTTTTTGCCGTGGAAACATCCGAACCACATGGGGCATGGCCCCACCCTTGGTTAGATTGCAGGGCGAACAGGCCGTCACCACATTCATCCACGTGGTCATCCCGCCCTTCGAGCGCGGTGTCACATGATCAAAGGTCAGGTCATCACCCGAGCCACAATACTGGCATTGAAAACGATCCCGCAAAAACACGTTGAAGCGCGTGAACGCCGGATTGCGCGAGGGCCTCACATAGGTCTTCAGAGACACCACGCTGGGCAAACGAAATTCCGTGGTCGGGCTGCGCACCACCCTTTCATATTCCGAAACGATATTCACCCGGTCGAGAAACACCGCCTTCAAGGAATCCTGCCAGCTCCACAAGGACAAGGGATAGTAACTCAAGGGCCGAAAGTCGGCATTGAGCACCAAGGCAGGACAGGCTTCTGGCGCAATAGGCGCGTGATACACTCTACGTCTCCGTCCGGATCATCCGGTGGCACCACTATATCCAGTATGCTGATGATGTGAAGGGGGTACAACTCAGGCCTGTTTGAGGCGCTTCATCCCACGATAATGGCTCCATAACAACCGGGCCAAGACAGCGCGGTAGGGGTGAAAATTCCCGCCAATGGCGATCATGACAGGTTTGGCCGGCCTGGCTTCGAGCTTGAACAGGTCTTGGGCAGCAACCTGCAAGGCCACATCTCCCCAGGGCCAGACATCGGCCCGCAACAATACAGAAAGCAAATAGATATCCGCTGTCCAGGGCCCAACACCCGGCAGTGCCAGCAGTCTGGACCGGGCTTCACTATCGGAGAGCAGAGGCAACTGTTCGGGCACAAAATCCCGGGATTGCACAAGCCCTGCAATGCCATGGAAACTCCGCACCTTGGCTTGCGAAAGGCCCAAGGCCAAGAGCTCCGGCGTGGGGCAGGCAAGGATGGTTTCGGCATTGAAGGGCTGCAACCCCGCTTTCAGCCTTTTCCAGATGGCTGCCGCTGCCGCCAGCGACAGGAACTGCTCCGTGACAATCTGCAACAATCCCTCCAGACCACCGGAGGATTGCCGAAGTGACGGCAGGCCATGCTGCAGGACAATTGCCTTGAGCCGCGGCTCACGCGCACAAAGCCTGGCCACTGCTTCAGCAAGCAATGCGTCGTTCAATCTCACGGCCATATTGTTTTGCATCAGCAAACAGACCCATCAGAAATCTGATGTGATCCCGTTTTTTTCCCAGTCGCCATAGCGGGTGGGTTCAAGGCCCTTGCTGCCATTGATTTCGGGTGCCAGGCAAAGCGGTATTGTCGCTATGCGGCGCAGCTCTGCCTCGGCCAGGGCGCGTTGGGCAGCAGCAGGCAATTGAGGCTTGGCGATGTCGGTCATGCTTGCAATTTCCTTTTTGCATCACCATCTCCAGCGACGGCAGATTGACTATTGGAGTGTTCCATGAATTTCTTCAAGACTGGCGTATTGATGGCGGGCATGACAGCGCTGTTTCTGGCCATCGGCTTTCTGCTGGGTCGTGAAACCGGCATGCTGATGGCTTTTGCTGTTGCTGTGGCCACCAATGTCTTTGCCTATTGGAATGCCGACAAGATGGTGCTGCGCATGAACAGCGCACGGGAAGTCACCCGCGCCGAGGAACCGGCGTTTTATGCCATGGTTGAAAAACTCGCCCGCAATGCCAATTTGCCCATGCCAAAAACCTACATCATCGATGAAGCCCAACCCAATGCCTTTGCCACCGGACGCAATCCCGAGAATGCCGCCGTGGCTGCAACCACAGGACTTCTGCGCCAACTCTCTGCCGATGAAATCGAAGGCGTCATGGCCCATGAACTGGCCCATATCAAGAATCGCGACACCTCGATCATGGCCTTCACCGCCACCATTGCCGGTGCCATTGCCATGTTGACGCAATTTGGTTTTCTGTTTCAATCGCGGGACCGCAACAGCCCGATCAGCGGCGTGGCAGGCCTTGCCATGATGATTCTTGCCCCCTTTGCCGCCATGATCGTGCAGATGGCCATCAGCCGCACCAGGGAATATGCGGCTGATCGCGGTGGCGCTGAAATCTCCGGCAAGCCCTTGGCGCTGGCGTCGGCCTTGCAGCGCATTTCACGGGCGGCCCACGCCATTCCCAATGAGGCAGCCGAGCGCAACCCCGCCATGGCCCATGTCTTCATCATCAATCCACTGTCGGGCCTCAGGGCCGATGCCCTGTTTTCCACCCATCCCGCCACCGAACGGCGGATCGCCGCCTTGCAGATAATCGCAACTGAAATGGGGAAGTTCACCCAGGCCCCTGAAAATGTGGCTGCCGGACCATGGTCAACCGCTCGCCAACCCAATGCCACCAAACGCGGCCCGTGGGGATAGGCTCCACGTTACTGTTAGTTGGTCGCTTGTTGCCAGCAAAGGGACCTCATCCGTCTCGCGCCAAGAGGCGCGATCCACCTTCTCCAACTTCGTTGGAGAAGGGATGGGTCTCAATGTCGTCCCTTCTCCACGTCTTCGTGGAGAAGGTGCCCCAACGGGGCGGACTGTGTGCGCCGTAGCCCACTTGGGCGAAGGGGCATGAGGTCCCTTTGGCAGCCATCTGCGGCGGCCCCACAACTGAAGATAAACTGTTGACCTTACTTCTGGTCGCGATTGATCGTCACGTTGAAAATCTTTGGATTGATCTTGACGTTTTTTTCCAAATCGACAAGCTGCACAGTCGTGCGCTGACCTTTGCCGTC
>JANONM010000108.1:0-9206 GCA_031420855.1 Hyphomicrobiales bacterium | reverse complement strand
AGCCGCGACAAGCCTGCCTACAAACGGGCAAAGAAAATGGCTTGGGGCGATTTGTGGGAGTGATGTCGGGTGAATCTTGAAATTGTGAAGGCCAAGGCCTGGGCCTATGTCGACCTTCTGAAAGGCTGGCTGGCCAGCCCGCAATTTTATGCGCAAGTGGCGGCTGTCATTGGGCTGTGGCTCTTGGCAAAGCTTGTGACCCGGCAAGTCCTGGCCCGCGTGCCATTGCTGCGGGAAGAGCCGGTGCAAGGGCGTTTTCTGCGTTACCAGAAACTGCTGTACTCCTGCCGCAATCTGGTTGAGCCGCTGATTTTCGTTGGCTTCATGGCCGCTGCTGCTGCCGTTGCCGATGCGGCGCTCGGGGCCAGTTGGCTGATCCGCATTGCGCAAAGTCTGGCGCTGGTGCGGCTGCTGCATGCCATCATCATGCGCTTCATCACGCACCCCGTCATCAGTTCTGCGGCGCGGTGGATTGGTCTTCCAATTGCGGCGATTTATGCCTTGGGATATTTCGCGCAGTTCACCGGGACCTTGGACAGTATCGCCTTTCAGGCTGGCAATATCCGCATTTCGCTGCTTGCCCTGTCAAAGGCCGCACTGTTCGGTGGCATCCTGTTCTGGCTGGGGCGCACATCGTCGAACGCTGGACAAAAAGTCATTCGCGGACAGGAATCCGTCGATGTGCAAACCCGCGAACTTGCAGCCAAGGCACTTGAGCTTCTGGTCTTCACCGTTGTTGGCTTGCTGCTGCTGAATATTCTGGGGCTTGACCTTACGACACTTGCCGTGTTCGGCGGTGCCTTGGGCGTTGGTCTGGGGTTCGGTCTGCAACAAATCGCCTCGAACTTCATCTCAGGCATCATTATCCTGCTCGAACGCTCCTTGAAGGTGGGCGATTACATCGAACTGGAAGATGGCCGCACCGGAACCTTGCGCGAACTCAACATGCGCTCGTCGACACTGGAGACCTATGATGGCAAAGAGATCATGGTGCCGAATGAAAAATTCATCACCACGCGCTTTGTCAACTGGACCAGGGACAATCCGCGGCAGCGCTACGAAGTGCCGTTTGTAGTGACCTATGACACTGATTTGCACAAGGTTCCGCCGCTGATCGAAAAAGCCATCGGTACCCACCCCACGGTGCTGCAAGAGCCGGAGAAGGTCAGTTGCGAACTGAAAAAATTCGGTGATTTTGGCGCACATTTTGCCGTGAAATTCTGGGTCAACGGCATTGATGACGGGCCCAACAACTTTACGTCGGACGTGCATTTTCTGGTGTGGGACGCGCTGCAAAAAGGCAAGATCAAAATGGCCATGCCGCATCACCAGGTGGCGATTGTGACGAACGATCTATCGATTGGGAAAAACAAATGAGACAATTGATTTCCTCTGGTTCCAAATTCGAGGCCGACATTGGTTATTCACGCGCCGTGGTGCAGGGCAACTGGATGTTTGTGTCGGGCACAACGGGCTTTGACTATGCCACGATGATCATCAGTGATGACGTTGTGGTACAGGCCGAGCAATGCATGATCAACATTGCATCTGCCATGGGGCAGGGTGGATTTACCTTAAGTGATATTGTTCGCGTGCATTACATCTTGCCGGACACCAAGGATTTTCCGGCGATTTGGCCAATGCTGCAGAAGTACCTGGGGGAAGTCCGGCCAGCTGCCACCATGTTCAGCGCAGGCCTTGCCGACCCGCGCATGAAGGTTGAAATTGAAGTGACGGCATTGAAAGCAGCTTAGCTGGCAAAACTTGGAGTCTTGAGACGTTTCAAGGCGGTGCCGTTTTCTGTGAACAGGGTTTCGTGTGGCGGCCTTTCCTTTGCGGCGCTATTGTTGGGGACCGAGATGTCTGCCGCCGCGAATTTGCGCAAGGTTGAACTGCTTTTGCCGCTCGCGATTTGAGGCTTTCTGTTCTTCTGAAAGTGTACCGGCACAAGCGGGGCAAAAGACGCCTTCTTCAAAATCGGCGGATTGTCGTTGTATTTCCGAAACCGGCATCAGGCAGCCGTGACAAGTGGTATAATCGGAAATCGCAAGGCCGTGACCGACGGCGACCCTGTCATCAAAGACGTAACAGGCGCCGCGCCATTGACTTTGTTCCTGCGGCATCTCTTCAAGATATTTGAGTATCCCGCCGCGAAGATGGTAAACTTCCTCAAAACCTTCATGAAGCAAAAAACTCGAGGCTTTTTCGCAGCGTATGCCGCCGGTGCAGAACATCGCAATTTTGGTTTTCTTTTGGTCTTTCAACTGGTTTCGCGCCCATTCGGGAAACTTGCCAAAGCTTTCGGTTTTCGGGTCAATGGCGATGTTGAATGTGCCGATACGAAATTCATACTGGTTGCGCGTATCAATCAGCAACACGTCGGGATCGCTGATCAGCGCATTCCAATCCTCGGGCGCTACGTATTTGCCGACTTTTTTGTTGGGATCGGCCGCGACATCACCAATGGTGACGATTTCCTTTTTGAGCTTCACCTTGAGACGCAAAAAGGGAGACCGGGGAGCGCTCGACAACTTGTGATCCAGAGCAGGCAAAGCACAAATCTGCTGGATTGCTTCAAGAGCCGGGCCGATGTTTTCGACCGAAGCGGCAATCGTTCCATTGACGCCTTCATTTGCCACAAGGATTGTTCCCTTGACGGCCAATGCCTTGAGTTGTTCCAGCAATATGGCACGCAGAACGCCGGGATTTTCCAGGGTATGAAACCTGTAGAAAGCGGCAATGGAAACGGGATCAGTCATCATGGTTCGTCACTAGCGACAAATGCCCGGTCAAATCAAGCTGCGTTACCTGTCAACAATGTCATCTTGATTTCATCCGAAAACTTGGCTCTTATCACGGCAATTTGCACAGGGAGACTTACAAATGAAATATACCAAAAGACTGTTGTTGTTGACGGTTGCGGCTTTCACTTTTGCTGCACCGACGTTTGCCGCTGAGATGATTGGCAATTGCGAAGTTTCGGGCGCCAAGGGTTCCATGGCTATTGCTGCTCCTGCCAAGGCTGGGCAATTCACCGTTGGCGTTTCCTTGCCGGCTCCAATCTGGTGGAACGGTGACACGCCGGAATCGATCAAGGACGGCATGGAATATTGCATGGCAGCAGAAATTGCCTGGCGGGCAGGTTTTGACAAGCTGGAAGTGGTCAATCTTGGTTGGGATGCGATGATTTCAGGCCAGACGACGGGCTGGGACATGGCCATGTCGGAAATTTCGATTACTGAAGACCGCAAGAAGGTGCATGATTTCTCTATTTCCTATTTTAGCTCGGATATCGGCGTCATCACGACTGCGGCGATTCCGGTTGATGTGAAGAATCTAAAAGCTGCAAAAATTGGTGTTCAGGCCGGAACCACAGGTGCGGCATTCGTCACGGATAAATTGGGCATTGCCGAACCGCAGACTTATCCCGATCAAGGCGAAATGTTTGCAGCGCTGCGGGCAGGCAGCATTGATGCAGCAGTAACTGATACGTCAATCACCTTGGCGGAAGAAGTTGCGACGGGCGGCAAGTCCGTGGTGGTTGGCCAGTTCAAGACCGGTGAGGCCTATGGGGCGATTTATCCCAAGGGCAATGCCAACAATGCCAGCATCGACAAGATTTTGCAGAGCATGCTCGATGACGGCACGATCAGCAAATTGGGTGCAAAGTATCTGGCGTCGGCCTGGGGCAAGGATCCTGCGACAATTCCCTATCTCGAAGCCGCCCAATAAATTTTCGGTCAGGCCGTCGCCATCATGGGCGGCGGCCTGCTTGTCTAAAAGTTCAGTATGCGAAACCTTGCATGCCGGAGTGACGTCTTTTGATTTCCAAACCCGCTCCAAATCTTCCCGAAACTGCGACGCGCCGTGCTGTCGCAGCACTGCTTTTTGCTGCCTTGTGTTTGTTGGCCGCAGTTTCCAGCATGGCGTTGATCCGTGGCGCTGTCGCAGAATTGGGTGTGGCAAGTCCCGTGTTTACAGCCATCCAGGTTGCTGCAATTGCTGTGGTGGCTGTACTTTTTTGGCCCGCCTCGAAAAGTCTGGGACTTTCCAGAAAATCGGAAATTGCCCGAGCCGCAAGTGATCCAGTCGAGACCCGGATTGCCAATTCAGCTGCGCGCGAATTTGCCCATATGACATTCGGATGGGGCATATTTGCCTTGCTGGTGCTGGGCTTCTTCACTTTCATTTTCATGAACGACACGGCCGTTGGCAAGACTTTCGTGTTGCTGCCCCTGATGCAGGAAAAATGGTGGCTGGTGACGTGGAAGTTTTTCACGGTCAATATTGTTGTCTTTGTCATTGCGGAAATGCTGGTGCTGGTCTGGGGATTGGCTGTTGCATTGATGCGTCTGATGCCCGGCGCTGCGGGACAACCCATTCGCGCGTTGGCCACTTTTTACTGTGACGTGTTTCGGGGTTTGCCCGGTATTGTGACACTTTATCTGATCGGTTTTGGTATACCCACATCGGGTATTCCGGATATTGTTTCACCTTACGTCTACGGGTTGTTTGTCGATATATCTGCCATGTCGCCGCAGGAATTGCGAACGGCAACGCGCATCCCTGTGATGTGGTGGTGCATACTGGCGCTCACATTGACCTATGGGGCCTATGTTGCAGAAGTCTATCGGGCAGGCATTGAGAGCATCCATTGGAGCCAGGTTTCGGCTGCGCGATCCCTGGGATTGTCGTATATGCAAACCATGCGGCATGTGGTGGTGCCGCAAGCGGTGCGCCGCATCATGGCACCACTGCTGAATGATTTCATCGGCCTGCAAAAAGATACAGCATTGGTGCAGATTGTCGGCTTGACCGATGCCTTTCAACAATCCAAAATCATTGCTGCAAACGCCTTCAATCTGTCTGCGGTGACTGTGGTGGCAATCCTCTTTGTACTGATTACCATTCCGCAGGCGCGTTTTGTTGATCGGTTGCTGGAGCGCGATGCGGCACGCATGCGGGCAGGGGGTGCGTGATGGCATTTCTCGACGTCATCGACGTACACAAACATTTTGGCCACATACAGGTTTTGCGCGGGCTGAGTTTGCAGGCTGAGGAACACCAGGTTGTCTGTCTCATCGGGCCATCGGGCTGCGGCAAGTCAACCTTGCTGCGCTGTATCAACCAACTGGAAAACATCCAGTCGGGCGAGATCAGGTTGGAAGGTGACCGGGTGTCGGGTCCGGGTGTGGATGTCAATCGCCTGCGCCAACAGGTTGGTATCGTTTTCCAGAGTTTCAATTTGTTTCCCCATATGAGTGTTCTGGAAAATGTGACCCTTGCGCCAATCCGCGTGTTGAAACATTCGCAGGCGGAAGCTGAGGTGAAAGCCATGGCCTTGCTCAAGCGTATCGGCATGGCCAACAAGGCGTTGGAGTATCCGGATCGACTTTCGGGCGGACAACAGCAGCGGGTGGCCATCGTCCGGGCACTGGCCATGGAACCGAAACTGCTGTTACTGGATGAGATCACCTCGGCGCTTGATCCGGAATTGGTGTCGGAAGTCCTGAACATTGTGCGCGATCTGGCAAAGCAGGGCATGACCATGATGTTGGCGACCCATGAAATGGGCTTTGCCCGGGAAGTGGCGTCAAAAGTCTGTTTTCTGCATGAAGGCGTGGTGCATGAGGAGGGACCGCCTGAAAAGATTTTTGGTGATCCTGACAAAGAGCGGACCCGGAGTTTTCTCAAAAGGATCATTGAAGCGGGTCGGTTGTAAGAGATTTTCATTCATCTCCCGTTCATGTTTGTGACTATTCGGTCATTTTCGGCCCTTAGTTCTGCCTTTTTGCTTTGGCATTGCAGCCTTGAATTTGAATGGCAATTGATCCGGAGGACGGCATGAATTTTCGTAGGGGTGCGGCAAGCTTGGTTGCTTTGGCGCTTTTTTCAGTTTCGGCGCTGGCGCAGAGCAGCGACAGTGAACCAGCACCGGTTGAAAATGCCGCCAGTGTGCAATTGCCTGATGATATTCTGGCTTTGCTCAATGACAAGCGGACGGCCCAGGAACTTTCTGACGACGATCTGAAAGCCCGTGCCAAGGCTGCCCGCAAGGCCTTGAAGGATGAAAGCGTCGCCGCCGATGTGCGCGACCAGTTGAAGGCCTTGATGGAATCGGACCGGGCTGAATTGGAAACCCGGAGCACACCGAAAGAAGACGTTGCCTCACCAAAAGTAGAAGCACCTCCTGTTCAGGAAGCTACGCCCAAGGCTGAAGAGCAACCGGTTCAGGAAGCAGCACCTAAAGCAGAGGAACAACCTGTTCAGGAAGCAGCACCCGAGGAAAAGATTAAACCCAAGCTGAAAAAGAAGACAGTGCAAGAGGTCGCGCCAGAGCCAGAGATTTTGGCTGAACCGAAAGCGGAAGTCGCTGCCGAATTGCCTGCTGATGTCATCGAGATCCTCAATGATCAGCGCGACCTCGCGGAAATGTCCGGTGATGAACTGGCTGCGCGCGCCAAGAAGGCGCGGCAATTGGCTGGAGACGAATCACTTCCCAAGAAAGTGCGACGCCAACTCAGTGACATTGCAAAAGCCAGCAAGCAAACTTTGGTGAAGCGGGATGCCCAGCCAACGCCAGAGGTTGAACCGCCGCAGCAAGAAGCAACACCCACGCCCAAAGCCGTGGAACCCAAGCTTGACGCGGCAGTGGAACCTGTCGTTGAGCCGCCAGCCGATGTGAAGATTGTGGAACCTGTCGTTGAGCCGCCATCCGATGTGAAGATTGTGGAACCTGTTGCACCCGCCACACCCGTCATCGACAAGGTCGACGTGCAAGAACTGGATGCCAACAAGGGGGATCCGGAATCGGAAAAGAAGGCCCAGGCTTTCCTGGATGACGCAACGCCCGCCGACAGTTTGAAGGATGACGATTTGCGTGCCCGGCTGGATGCCATTCGCGACTTGATGGCTGAAAATGAACTTTCGGTGAAAACTGAAAGGGCGTTGCGGAAGAAGCTTTCAACAGAACGCGACATTTTGCGGGAGCGTCTTGCCAAGGCCAAGGCTTTGGAAGAAATCAAGGCTGCTGAAGTTGCGGCTAAAAAGCAGTCTGAGGCAGATGCTGCGGCTCCATCAGCGGGAACTGACGAAGCCAAAACTGACAAGAAAAAGAAGAAGAAATTCAATATCGATCTCAATATCCTGATTACGCCTGACACCCCGCGCCGCACGGTCTTGCTTGATCGCAGACCATCTGAGGAGCTTGAAGAAAGTGAACTGCGCCAGCGCATCAAGATCTACCGCGATGTGGAAGCTGATGATGCCTATGACAGTTTTGAACAAGAAGAACGTGATTATTGGCGTGAAACCATGAAACGTGATCGCCAACGCCTGCGCCGTGATCTGGAAATCAGCCGCCAGGAACGCGAAGATGAATTGAACGACAAGAAAAATGTCTATCGCTTTGAAATTGATGATGAACAAGACTATGCTTCCAACGATGAAGACAGCCAGGACGTATTTGCTGCAGAGGTTGACGATGCGGATATTGAGCGGGTCTTGGTGGCACCACCGCGCAAGAAGCCGACAAAGCGATATACGCTTGAGGACATTGAAGCCAAACCGCAAGTGCGTAACAGCCTGAGTCGCATTGAAGTTGACACCATTCGCTTTGGTTTCAACGAAGCATTTGTGCGCGAAGAGGAAGTGGACAGTCTGGACAAGATTGCTTCGGTGATCGAGCGGGTGTTGAAGAAATACCCCCGTGAAGTTTTTCTGATCGAAGGTCATACAGATGCGGTTGGATCTGATGCCTATAACGCCAAGTTGTCGAAGGGCCGCGCCGAGGCGGTGAAAAAGGCCCTGACGTCGTTCTACATTATTCCGGCCAAGAACCTCAAGACAGTTGGCCTGGGTGAACGCTATCTCAAAATTCCAACGGCTGATGCCGAGCAGGAAAACCGTCGTGTATCAATCAGCCGGGCCACGGCATTGATCGGCGAGGCGGACGAGTGATCCTTGCCCGGTACTCTTTGTACTGAGTGCTTGCGAGATGGAGAGGGCGCTGTTAAACGGCGCCCTTATCCATTCAACAGAGGACTCACAATGGCTATTGAACGTACATTTTCCATCATCAAGCCTGATGCGACCAAACGCAACCTGACGGGCGCCATTAACGCCAAGATTGAAGCTGCAGGACTTCGCATCATCGCGCAAAAGCGGGTGAAATGGAAATTGGCCGACGCCAAGAAATTCTATGGCGTGCATGCCAAGCGTCCCTTCTTCAAGGATCTGTGCAAGTTCATGGCTTCCGGCCCGATCGTTGTGCAAGTGCTGGAAGGCAATGGAGCCATCAAGAAATACCGCAACGTGATGGGCGCCACCAATCCAAAGGATGCTGATGCAGGCACAATCCGCAAGGAATATGCCCTCTCCATCGATGCCAATTCCGTGCATGGTTCCGACAGCGCTGAAAATGCCAAGAAGGAAATCAAGCAGAACTTTGCCGCCAAGGAGATCGTCGGCTGATGAAAAAATTTGCTCCAATGCTGCTGTCGGTGGGGTCCTATATGGCCTTCATCGTGCTGGTGAATTGGCTGTTCGTTCCTGATCAGCTGATTGAAGGTGTTACGCAATGGAGCACCAACACGTGGATGGGAACATTATATCTCGCCAACGTGATTGTGGGTCTGGTCTTCGTGCTGCGCGACTATGCGCAGCGCGAAATCGGCCACAAGGTTTTGCTGGCCACGCTGCTGGCAGGCATTCCAGTTTGGTATTTTGCAGGACCAGGTCTGGCGATTGCCAGCATGGTGGCATTTGCGTTGTCTGAAATGACGGATTGGGCGGTTTATTCGTTCACCAGACGGCCACTGCAAAATCGCATTTTGCTGTCTTCGATGATCGCGGTTCCGGTTGATACTTTGGTGTTCCAGCATCTCGCCGGATATTTGTCTCCAGCAGCCTTTGTGACGGAAGTATTGTCCAAGGCGGTGGGTGTGGCGGTGGTTTGGTATTTGTTGCGGCTGCGGTTTGCGAATGCGGAGCATATGCCCGCCCATTGAGTAGAGGCATTTTATCCAAGTTGTCTCTGGTAGAACATTTGTGTTATTGTACGCCTATGGACAAGATTACGGTAAATGTGGAATGGCATGAAGTCGAAGGCATCTGGACTGCGACTTCCGATGATATTTGGGGACTTGCCGCACAGTCTTCTGACCTGGAATTGTTGAAGCAAAAAGTTCTGCCCATGATCGCTGACC
>JANONM010000107.1:0-5017 GCA_031420855.1 Hyphomicrobiales bacterium | reverse complement strand
CGCCTCTGACATGACGCAGATAGCCTATGCCGCCAATGAAATCTTCCCCGTCAACAATCCCCGCACCTGGCTGCATCCCGTGGGCTTTGGCACGCTGGGTTTTGCACTTCCAGCCGCCATTGGGGCCAAATTTGGTGTGGGCCAAACACCCGTGACGGCTTTGGTTGGCGATTATGGTCTGCAATACACGATCAATGAATTGGGCACGGCGGTGGAGCATGGCATGTCCTTGCCCATCCTCCTCTGGAACAACAATGCGCTTGGCCAAATCCGAGATGACATGGTGAGAAAGGGCATCCAGCCCAATGCGGTTTCGTTGCGCAATCCGGATTTTCAAATGCTCGCCAAGGCCTATGGAGCAGCAGCAGCCAAGCCCCGAAATTTGCGCGAACTCACTGCGGCGATTGCCGCAGCACTTAAAACTTCGGGTCCCACTTTAATCGAAATGAATCCGGCCATGGTGACGGGATAGCACGATGCAGGCCGCCGTGATCTTTGATGTTGATGGCGTCTTGTTGGAACTCACATCAGCGGAAGAGGAGATATTCTTTAATGTCCTTGCCGCATTTGTTCCTGCCCACGAACTCTCCCGGGACTGGAACTCTTACCGCATCCGCAACGACGAAAACATCATCGCGGAAATTCTCGAGCGCTACGACAGGCCAGCAAACCTGAAACTGAAAATCATTGAGCGCTATCTCGCAGAGCTGCAGACAGCCCTTGCCAATGGCTTGCTTGCAACGCCGATAATTCCCGGAGCTGACCAGTTGTTGCAACATCTCGCACCGCGTGTGGCACTCGGTATCGCAACGGCCAATCTGCGCGAAGCCGCTGCCTTGCGCCTTTCGAATGCGGGATTGTGGCAGCATGTCAAAGACCAGGCAGCGGGGGCCAATGGAGGTGGCCACAAACACAAGATATTGACCAGGCTCTTGTCAACTTTGCCGCTCGCACGGGACAAAATTATCTACGTTGGCGACAACCTCAATGATCTGATCGCTGGACAGGAAAATGGCGTGCATTTCATCGGCTTCTCAACCGATCCCCAACGTCTCGACATATTGGCAGAGCATGGTGCAAAGAGGCTTTCTCCTTCGCATACCACGACGCTTGACATGATCAGGCAAATTCTGGGAGTTTGAGAGAGGCACGTAACCAATGAACTGTTCTGTGGCGCATGCTTCGAGGCTCGCAAGAACTCGCACCTCAGCATGAGGGACACTGCTATTAATTCCTCACCCTCACCACGAGGGATTCTAACAAATCAACCTCACCCTGAGGTGCGAGCTCTTGCGAGCCTCGAAGGGTGCGCCACAGCGTCAACTCTTCAAGGCAAAGGCAATCCCTACATGAACACCACAGGCTCCAGCCAGTTCGCCCTTCTCAAGACCCGCCGCTTTTTGCCGTTGTTTGTCACCCAAGCCATCAGCGCCTTCAATGACAATTTCTTCCGCTTTTCGATTTCCACACTTTTTATCACCAGTCTTGGAGAGGACAAGGGCGGGCTGCTCAATACCATATCAGCTGGACTGTTCATCCTGCCGTTTTTCCTGTTCTCGGGTTTTGCAGGCCAGCTCTCCGACAAATTCGACAAGGCCCGCGTGGCGCGGCGCATCAAGTTCATCGAAATTTTCATCGTCGCGCTCTCGGCCTTCGCCCTGTTCACCAGCCATTCCTATTTGCAGCAGTTCTGCATTTTTCTGGCAGGTGCCCAGGCGGCTTTTTTCGGCCCGATCAAATATGCCATCCTGCCCCAGCATCTCACCAAGCAGGAATTGCTGGGTGGCAATGGCATGGTTGAAATGGCAACTTTCCTTGCCGTTTTGCTCGGCACGATTTTTGGCGCCATTGCCATCAACCTCGACAATGGGGCGCGGCTGGTGTCAGTTATCATGGTGGCGCTCGCCCTGTTCGCCTATTGGACAACCACTCAAATCCCGGCAGCTCCCCCCGCCGAACCTGACATGAAATTGAATTGGAACATGCTGGGTGAAACCTGGAATGTGGTTCGCGCCGCAGCCACCCGCCAGCCGGTTTTCCAGGCCATCATCGGTGTGTCCTGGTTCTGGGTTCTGGGCGTGGTGTTTGTTACGCAGATTCCAAAGTTCAACAAGGAAACCCTGCTCGGCACCGACACCCTGGCCTCCTCGATCTTTGCCCTGTTTTCCGTTGGCATCGCGCTCGGTTCGATTTTCTGCAACCGTCTGCTCAAGGGCAAAGTGACGCTACAATACCTGCCCTTCGCCACCCTGCTGATGAGCGCTTTCATGATTGATCTTTATTTTGCAGCGGGAAAAGCTGGCGCCTACGCAATCCCGGGCGAGGCCACCACCCTGCTCAAGATGCTGGGTTCGTTGCATGGTTTCCGGCTGTTGTTTGATCTCACCGCCGTGGCATTTTTTGCAGGGCTTTATGTCGTGCCGCTGTTTGCCACCATGCAGGCCCGGACACCCTATTACCTGCGGGCCCGCACCATTGGCGCCAACAACATCGTCAATGCCATTTTCATGCTGGCGGCAACGGCTGTGTCGCTCGGCCTGCTGGCTTTTGGCTTTACCGCAAAAGGTTTGTTTCTCTGTCTCGGCCTCGCCAATCTTCTGGCTGCCATTTACATCATGCGGTTGCTTCCCCATGCCACTGTGGCCGGTTTTGCGCGCAGTATTTTCCGACTGCTCTACCGTGTTGAAGTGCGCGGGCTTGAGAATTTGCATGCGGCAGGCCCGAAAGCCCTGGTCATTGCCAATCACACCTCATTTCTGGATGGTCCCCTGCTGTCGGCCTTCTTGCCGGAGAAAGCGGGCTTTGCCATCAACAGCCAAATGGCCGAGCGCTGGTGGGTAAAGCCTGCCTTTGCCTTGGTTGATCTGTGTCCCATTGATCCCACCAATCCCATGGCGCTGCGCAGCCTTGTCGACCATCTGAAAAAAGGCCGGCGTGTCGTGATTTTTCCGGAGGGACGCATCACGGTGACGGGTGGGCTTATGAAAATTTATGAAGGCCCCGGTGCCGTGGCCGACATGGCCAATGCCAAGATCCTGCCGGTGCGCATCGACGGCGCACAACGCACTCCCTTCAGCCGCGTCAAGGGACTTTTCCCCACGCAACTCTTTCCCAAGATCACCATCACCTATCTGCCACCCGTACGGCCTGAAAAAGACCAGACACTCAAGGGTGCTGCGCTTCGCGAACACCAGGCCGAAAAACTCTATGACATCATGACCGACATGGTGTTCCGCTCCAGCAAGATTGACCAGACCCTGTGGCAGGCCATGCTGGAAGCCCGGGCTTTGCACGGCGGCAAAACCATCATCTACGAAGACATCACCCGCCAGCCCATGAACTACAACAGGCTGCTGTTGGGGGCGATGATCCTTGGCAAAAAACTGGCGGAACTTACAGCGGGACAAAAATACGTGGGCGTATTGCTGCCCAATGCCAATGCCGCACCCACCACCATATTCGGCCTCCTTGCCCACGGCCGCATTCCCGCCATGCTGAATTTTTCAACGGGGGCTGTCAACATGTCGGCAGCCTGCACCGCTGCGCAAGTGCGCACCATCATCACCTCGCGCAAGTTCATTGAATTGGCGGAGATGCAGGCTGATGTTGAGTTGCTGGAGAGCAGTTGCAAGATCATCTATCTTGAAGACGTGCGTGAAAGTGTTTCAAGTCTGGATAAAATCTCAGGGCTGCTGTCGCGCGCTTTCATTGCTGGAAGTTTGAAAAGCCGCGGTGCCGCAACCGATCCCCATGCGCCTGCCGTTGTCCTCTTTACATCAGGTTCGGAAGGCGTTCCAAAAGGTGTTGTCTTGTCTCACCGCAACATCATCGCCAACTGTCAACAGATCAATGCCCGCATTGCCTTTACGCCCCGTGACGTGTTCTTCACGGCACTCCCGGTTTTCCATGCCTTTGGCTTTACCGGCGGCATTGTCTTGACCGCGCTGCTGGGTGTGCGGTCTTTCCTGTATCCATCACCGTTGCACTACAAGATCGTGCCGGAAATGGTTTACGATACCGATGCCACCGTGCTTCTCGCCACCGATACATTTCTCACGGGTTACGCCCGCAATGCCCACCCCTATGATTTCTACAACATGAAACTGGTGGTCGGCGGGGCCGAGCGTGTCAAACCGGAAACCCGCGCCCTGTGGTCCGAGAAATTCGGCATCCGAATTACGGAAGGTTATGGTGCCACCGAATGCTCGCCTGTGATTGCGGCCAACACCCCCATGCACAGCCGCTATGGCACTGTGGGCCGGATTTTTGACGGCATGGAGTATCGCCTTGAACCCGTCGAAGGCATCGCCGAAGGCGGACGCCTGATCATCAAGGGCCCCAACATCATGCTGGGTTATTTGCGCGCCGATAATCCCGGCGTGCTCGAACCCCCGCCCGATGGCTGGTACGACACAGGCGATATTGTGACGGTGGATGAGCGCCGCTTCGTAACGATACTGGGCCGCGCCAAACGTTTCTCAAAAATCGCTGGCGAGATGGTATCATTGACCGCCATCGAAATGAAACTGCAACAGCTTTATCCCGATCACAGCTTTGGCGTTGTCGCAGCCCCCGATGCCAAGAAGGGCGAACAACTGGTTTGCTACACCACATTGCCGAAACCTGACCGCAAGGAAATTGCCACAGGATTGAAGACACTGGGCTGCACCGAACTGATGATCCCCAAAATTTTTGAGCATGTGGCGGAACTTCCCGTGCTCGGCACCGGCAAAACCGACTACGTCGGGCTTGGCCGCATGGCACGGTCGAAAGTGGAGGGTTGAAATATACCGCCACCCCGTTCATGGAGTAGGTATCAACCTTTTAACGATTTAAATAATTGACCCAAACACACTTGCAGGATTTTGCTGAATATTCCCTCCCCCTTGCGGGGAGGGTTATCGCATGTGGCCGCCAAAGGGACCTCATCCGTCTCGGGCTTCGCCCGATCCACCTTCTCCACTTGCGTGGAGAAGGGACGATATGTTGGGTATTGTCCCTTCTCCAACGAAGTTGG
>JANONM010000106.1:0-1673 GCA_031420855.1 Hyphomicrobiales bacterium | reverse complement strand
CAGGCCGGTGCGGTGGGTATTGGCGTCGTGCATCAGGAACGCAACCTCATTCCCCGATTCTCAATCGCCGAAAACATCATGCTCGAGCGGTTGGGTCGGCATAATCTTTCCCCGATCAACTACGATCATATTTATACCGAGGCGAGCAAGTGGCTCAAGCTGTTGGACCTTGATGTTGACTGCCGCATACCCGTCTCGCGCCTCAGTGTTGCACAGATGCAATTGGTTGAAATCGGCAAGGCGTTGTCTTTGCAATCACGGGTGCTGTTGCTGGATGAGCCCACAGCATCACTGACACAAAACGAGTCAAAGGTATTGTTCCGGGTGCTCCGCAAACTGGCTGACGACGGCGTGGCATTGTGTTTTGTCAGTCACAAACTCGAAGAGGTCTTTGAGATTTGTGACACGGTGACCGTGCTGCGCGATGGCCGCAATGCATGTGAAAGTCAGTCATTGAATGGGCTTGTCCGCGCTGATGTTGTGAAAATGATGATTGGCCGGGCCGAACGCATTTCCCGGCGCGCGCCTCGCCCCAAGCCTGACATAGCGCCCTATTTTGAGTTGAAGGGCTATGCTTCGGCGGCAGGTCACCGCAATGTTTCATTGGCTGTGCGTCCGGGTGAAATTCTCGGGCTCTATGGCTTGGTCGGTGCGGGCCGCAGCGAACTTGCCAAAGGCATTTTGGGAATGACACGCCGCACCGCAGGTGACGTCCTTGTGGCGGGACGACCTACCGACATCGGCTCGGCCGCTGATGCTTTGCATCGGTATGGCATTGGTTATGTCAGTGAGGATCGAAAGCAGGAGGGACTTATCCTGCTGCATTCGGTTCTTGGCAATGTTGGCATTACGGTTTGGCGCAAGATCGCTGCAAGCTTGGGATTTCTGCGTGACCAGACTGTGATTGATCATACAGCCCCGGTACTGCGCCAACTGGAAGTGAAAACCCCCTCAATCCATCAAATCATTGGCAACCTGTCAGGTGGCAACCAACAGAAAGTCTCGGTGGCCAAATGGATTGCGGCTGACGTTAAGCTGCTCATCATCGACGAACCATCGGTTGGCATCGACATCAAGACCAAGGCCTATTTGCACGACCTCATTCACGAACTCGCGGCCAATGGCACAGCGGTGCTGCTCATCACCTCGGATATGCCGGAGATGCTGGATGTAGCTGATCGAATTGTGGTCATGGCAGGCTTTCAAGTCAGAGGTGAAGTTGAAAACGACCGCAATTACGAACGCGTTTCGCGCGCCATCATGGGTTACATCCATGATCGTAAAGCGGCTTGATAGCGGAGGCAGAAACAATGGCAAAAATTACGCGCGTCGAAGCCTTGATGGTCAATTTGGTGCCAAAGGTCAAACGCACTGACGCCATCCAATCCTTCGTCAGCCAGGAAACACCGATCATCCGCATCTACGATACTGATGGTGCTGTTGGGACTGGTTACTCTTACACGATCGGTACTGGTGGTCCATCGATCATGAAGCTGATAGAACTCACACTGGCCCCTGCCCTGATTGGCCGCGAAGCCGCCGAGATCGAGCGGATCTGGCGAGATCTCTTGTTCCTCACCCACGCCACATCGGTTGGGGCCATTACGTCGCTGGCGCTCGCCGCCGTCGACACCGCTCTTTGGGATCTCAAATGCCGCAAAGCCAACGAACCC
>JANONM010000105.1:0-5661 GCA_031420855.1 Hyphomicrobiales bacterium | reverse complement strand
TTCGATGTACATCAATTCTCCGGGCGGTGTGGTGACGGCTGGCTTGTCGATTTATGACACCATGCAATTCATCAAATGCCCGGTGTCCACCATCGTCATGGGACAGGCGGCATCGATGGGGTCATTGCTGGCTGTGGCTGGAGAGAAGGGCCAACGCTTTGCCTTGCCCAACTCGTCGATCATGGTGCACCAACCTTCAGGTGGTTATCAGGGCCAGGTGACTGACATCATGATCCATGCGCGGCATGTGGAAAACATCAAGAAGCGGATGAATGAGCTTTATGTGAAGCATACGGGCCGCACCATCAAGGAGGTGGAAACTGCCCTGGAACGCGACAATTTCATGACTGCGGAAGAAGCCTTGGCCTTTGGACACATCGACAAAATCCTCAACAAGCGTCCAGAGACCGAAGAAGGCAAAAAATAATTGTTTCTTTTCAATTGCTTGAATGAAGGCATGGCGAACATGTCACAGCTGAAAGAATTGCTTAACCTGCCGAGGCGCAATCTGGATTTGAGTCGCAGTGTTGGGATATGATGGTTGTTTCGGTCCGGTGGCTAAGTTGTCGCCGTGTTTGTTGTGTAGCGTGTGTTGTGGCGCCCTTGGTATTGCGCCCTTTTAGAGGAATTTGACATGAGCAAACCGACGTCCAGCGAGAGCAAGAACACGCTTTATTGCTCCTTCTGTGGCAAAAGCCAGCATGAAGTCAGAAAGCTGATTGCAGGACCAACCGTGTTCATTTGCGATGAATGCGTGGAACTCTGCATGGACATCATCCGTGAAGAGAACAAATCCGCACTGGTGAAATCCAAGGATGGTGTGCCAACACCCCAGGAAATCCGCAAAGTGCTGGATGACTATGTCATCGGCCAGGATCATGCCAAGCGTGTGCTGGCGGTGGCGGTACACAACCACTACAAGCGCCTGAACCATGGCACCAAGGGCAATGATGTTGAACTGTCAAAGTCCAACATCATGCTGGTGGGGCCAACGGGTTCCGGAAAGACCTTGCTGGCACAAACCCTGGCCCGCATCCTCGATGTGCCGTTCACCATGGCAGATGCCACAACATTGACTGAAGCTGGTTATGTGGGTGAAGACGTTGAGAACATCATTCTCAAATTGCTGCAGGCATCTGACTACAATGTCGAACGGGCCCAGCGCGGCATCGTCTATATCGACGAAATCGACAAGATCAGCCGCAAGTCCGACAATCCTTCGATCACCCGTGACGTGTCGGGCGAAGGTGTGCAGCAGGCTCTGCTGAAGATCATGGAAGGCACGGTCGCATCAGTGCCGCCGCAGGGTGGCCGCAAGCATCCGCAGCAGGAATTCCTGCAGGTAGATACGACCAATATCCTGTTCATTTGTGGTGGCGCTTTTGCCGGACTTGAACGCATTATCAACCAGCGCTCAAAGGGCACAGGCATGGGCTTTGGTGCTACAGTGCGTTCGCCGGATGATCGTCGGACAGGTGCAGTCTTGCGCGAATTGGAACCAGAGGATTTGTTGAAGTTCGGTCTGATCCCCGAATTCGTCGGTCGCTTGCCGGTGACTGCAACGCTGGAAGATTTGGATGAAGTGGCGCTGGTGCAGATTCTTTCGGAACCGAAGAATGCCATTGTGAAACAGTATCAACGTCTGTTTGAAATGGAAGGTGTCAAACTCACCATTCCCGATGAAGCGCTGAAATCCATTGCCCGCCGTGCCATTGAACGCAAGACTGGTGCGCGTGGATTGCGGTCCATCATGGAAACCATCCTGTTGGATACCATGTACGATCTTCCCGGCATGAGTGGCGTGGAAGAAGTGGTGATATCCAAGGAAGTTGTGGATGGACAGGCCAAACCACTGTTGATCTATGCTGACCGGGAAATTGCCAAGGCAATTCCTGCTTCAGCTTGATTGTATTTTTGCCGCACACTTGAAGAAGTGTGCGACAATCGCCAAATCCTCAGACAAGGCGTGTACGTATCATCTGGTTGAACGAGCGAACGACAGGCAGGCAGAACATTCCTGCAGAAAGACAGAAAATGGCAAAAAAGCCGACTAGTGCGACAGCGCCCACAGGCGTCGAAGAAGTTATCCCGGTTTTGCCTTTGCGCGATATTGTTGTGTTTCCCCATATGATTGTTCCACTGTTTGTGGGACGTGAAAAAAGCATCAAGGCACTTGAAGAAGTGATGCGCGAGGAAAAGCGCATTCTGCTGGTGGCCCAGAAAAACCCCGGTGATGACGATCCGGCGCTGGATACGATTTATGAAGTTGGCACCGTTGCGCAAGTCATGCAGCTTTTGAAACTGCCTGATGGCACGGTCAAGGTTTTGGTAGAGGGCATTGAACGGGCCCGCGTGGTAGATTTCACGGAGCGCGCTGATTATTTCGAGGCCGTTGTGACAACAATGCCGTCGCCCAAAACCTATTCCAAGGAAACCGAAGGTTTGGCCCGCAGCACGGCGGCGCAGTTTGAAAGCTATGTGAAGCTCAACAAAAAAGTGCCACAGGAAGTATTGGCGGGACTCGGCAATATCACAGACTTCGCCAAGCTGGCAGATACCATTGCAGCGCACCTTGCCTTGAAAATTGCCGACAAGCAGGAATTGCTTGAACTTGATTCTGTTGATGCGCGGCTTGAAAAGGCCTTTGCGCTGATGGAAGGCGAAATTTCAGTATTGCAAGTTGAAAAGCGCATTCGGGGTCGCGTCAAGCGGCAGATGGAAAAGACCCAGCGCGAGTATTATTTGAATGAGCAGATGAAGGCCATCCAGAAAGAACTCGGCGATGGCAATGGCGGCGAAGAACGCGATGAGATGGGTGAACTGGAAAAGCGCATCAAGGAAACCAAGTTCTCCAAAGAAGCCCGCGAGCGGGCTGAAGCTGACATGAAGAAGCTGCGCCAGATGAGCCCGATGTCGGCGGAAGCCACGGTGGTGCGCAATTACCTGGATTGGCTGTTGTCGATTCCCTGGGGCACCAAGAGCAAGGTGAAGACTGATCTCGATTTTGCCCAGAAAGTTCTCGATGCCGACCATTTTGGTCTTGAAAAAGTAAAGGATCGCATTGTCGAATATCTTGCAGTGCAAGCCCGCACCAACAAGATGCGGGGCCCGATACTGTGCCTCGTTGGTCCGCCTGGTGTCGGCAAAACCTCGCTCGGCAAATCCATTGCCAAAGCCACGGGTCGTGAATTCATCCGCATGTCGCTGGGTGGGGTGCGTGATGAAGCTGAGATACGCGGCCATCGTCGCACCTACATTGGCTCGATGCCCGGCAAGGTCATTCAGTCAATGAAGAAAGCCAAGAAATCCAATCCGCTTTTCCTGCTCGATTAAATCGACAAGATGGGCATGGATTTCCGTGGTGATCCTTCGTCAGCGTTACTTGAAGTGTTGGATCCGGAACAGAACAGCACGTTCATGGACCACTATCTTGAAGTGGAATATGATCTTTCGAATGTGATGTTTGTCACGACGTCGAATACCTTGAACATTCCGCCGGCCCTCTTGGACCGCATGGAAATCATCCGCATTGCCGGTTACACGGAAGATGAAAAGGCGGAAATTGCCAAGCGCCACCTGGTGCCCAAGGCCACGGAAAATCATGGTCTGGACAAGAAGGAATTTGAAATTACAGATGAGGCCATTCGCGAAATCATCCAGAAATACACCCGTGAGGCCGGTGTGCGTAACCTTGAGCGCGAAATGAACACGCTTGCCCGCAAGGCCGTCAAAGACCTGATGATTGCCAAGGACAAGAAAAAGAAAATCAAGGTGACGCCAAAAATCGTCAATGACTATCTGGGTGTGCAAAAATTCCGTCATGGCGAAGTTGAGCGTGAAGACCAGGTGGGCGTGGTGACGGGCTTGGCCTGGACGGAAGTGGGCGGCGAATTGCTGACCATCGAAGCCCTGATGATGCCCGGCAAGGGCAAGATGACCGTGACAGGAAATCTGCGCGATGTGATGAAAGAGTCGATTTCGGCGGCTTCGTCCTATGTGCGCTCACGGGCACTTTCGATCGGCGTGAAGCCACCGTTGTTCGACAAGCGTGATATCCATGTGCATGTGCCGGAAGGTGCTACGCCCAAGGATGGTCCATCGGCGGGTGTTGCCATGGTCACTGCCATCGTGTCGGTGCTGACAGGTATTCCGGTGCGTCGGGATGTGGCAATGACGGGCGAAATCACCTTGCGCGGCCGGGTGTTCCCGATTGGTGGCCTAAAGGAAAAACTGCTGGCGGCCTTGCGTGGTGGCATCAAGAAAGTGCTGATCCCGGAAGAGAACGTCAAAGACTTGGCCGACATTCCCGACAATGTGAAATCCGGAATGGAAATCATTCCGGTGGCCCATGCAGATGATGTGCTGAAGCATGCGCTGGTGCGCCAACCCGTCGCCATCGAATGGGATGAACTTGCCGAAGAAGCCGCTGCGGCGGCGCGTGGCAAGGCTCCGGTTGCAGATGGTGAAGGTGCAGTGCACTGAACGGATTGAGTTGGACGATCTTGAACTCCTTCGGTGACGGGGGAGTTTTTTTTGGTGCGGGCGGCTATTTCGGCGGAATGAAGGGTTGCGATATTTGTTTGAACACCGTCAACGCCTCCAGCATGGCGGCGTGTTTTGCCAGTGCCGGATATTTTGCCATGTCAAACATCTGGGGATGAGCTTCGCCGAGGAAGCGCAAAGCGCAAATTTCTGCAATATCGGCGTGGCCGAAATCTGTTTTAAACCAATCGTTTAGCCTGTCTTTCGCACGTACTGCCTCAAGAGCAGCAAGAACGCCTGAAATCTGTTCCTGGCAGCGCTTCAACCAGACGGGCGAAGGCTCGGTGTGCAGGCGCATTTCGTAAAACATGCTGACGGCTTTATCGGCCAAACCGCAAGCCAAGCTGGTGCGGCGCAAGGCAAAGTGGCGTTCAGGTTCATGGCGCGGCATCAGAACTTTTTCAGCAGGCACCAGACTGTCGAGATAATCGATGATCGCTGAACTTTCGACCAATGCCGTTCCATCATCGAGCACCAGGGTAGGAACACGACCCAAGGGATTATAGGCCCTGACTTTCGCCGCATCGCCAAAAGTTGACCAGGGTTTGTGTTTAAAGGACATTTCATAAAGTGTCATGGCAATGCCAACGCGGCGGACAAACGGCGAGTCATATTGACCGATGAGGATCATGTTTAGCGTCCTTGGGTAAATACAATTTTCAAGGCGAAGAAGGCGAAAACACTGGCAAATGAATAGTCCACGCCGCGCAAGATTCGGGGCCGGGCCTTTAACCAGTGGACAAATTTTTCGGCACTCCAGATCAGCAGGGCAGCCAGAGGTGTGTTGAGCACGACAAAATAAAATCCCAGAAACAACAGTTTGCCAGTTACGTGAGGATCGATTGCCGAAACGAACTGCGGCAGGAATGTTATAAAGAAAAGCACCACTTTTGGATTGGTGAGATTGACAGTGATGCCGAGCAGAAAACTAGACAAGGCACTGGCGGGAGCCATACCTTCTGACTTTACATTCAGTGACGAACCGTTGCGGATGGCGTCATAGGCCAGCCACAACAGATAGGCCGCGCCGACAATTTTCAACACCGTAAATGCGGTCACGGATGCCGCAATCAATGCTGAAACGCCAAAGGCTGCCAGCAAGGTGTGCACCACACAGCC
>JANONM010000104.1:0-3690 GCA_031420855.1 Hyphomicrobiales bacterium | reverse complement strand
TCGACCAAACAAGTCCAATATTTTCCATTCGTCCCCCACCTCCGGCCTTCGGCCACCTCCTCCCCGCCGAAGAATCGGGTTGGAGGGTGAACCCATGCACCGCCCTCAAACTTCAATGCCCTCCAACCCGATTCTTCATCGGGGAGGAGGTGGCCGCTGGTACTACATCCCCATTTGTTTAGGTTTTGTGTCGAGATAGTAATTGGATTTCTTGCCGTAGATCAGTCCACGGAGCATTTTCCGCAGTCGTTCTGATTTGCGGATGGGTTCGATTGCAAGGCGCATGGCATCGTGTGCGAAAACTTTGGCGGCGTCGCGGATGGGCGACACACCGGGCGGTTTTTGGGGCATGCCAAAGCGGCGCAGTGTGCCATTCATCAACCTGATCTTGTTCAGGCGTTTCACCTCAGGGGTTTTCCAGGTCATGGCCATGGAAATCGAATAGGTTTTTCCGGTGCTCACCCAATGGGGCACCATGTAGGGCATGTGAACAGCATCGCCCGGTTTTAATGTGTGCAAAGTGGCACGCTTCTCGAACCACTCTTCATAGTGCTGGTTGCGGTGCTGGTTCGGCGACAGCTCCATGCCTTCTTCGCTGACCAAGGCACAATCAGAATTGTCGAAGGTGCGCACGAATTTATCGCCTTTGATCTGGATCAAGATGTTTTCTTCGGCATCGCGATGGAAAGGCGTGGTAGCCCCAGCAGAAGATATGAATATGAAACCTTCGACATCGCTATAGTCATTGGCCGAGCGACCGGATGCAATGTTTGCCTCTTGCACGAACTGTTCGAGAATGGCTTTATATTCCGGATCATGCTCAGCCCGTTTGATTACCATCCAGGCATTGGCGGTTTCGATGGACTGGATGACATCTTCGGGTGCCATGTCGATTTTTGCTACATCTTCAGGTTTGACACCAATGGCGAGCTTGCCTGAATTGTACTCGATCATGTCCCGTGGCAACGACTTGGCGAGTTCAATCAATCGCGCCAGGGTAAACAGCGGATGGTCCGCCAGCGTGTGTTGGAGCGTGAAGGCCTGTTTCAGAAATTTTTCCGCTGCAATATTCCTGTCAATCTTGACAATGCTCATGACCTCTTCCTTCCAGTGACGCGCAAAAAAACCTGCTTTGCAAAGCTTCGCAATGCATTTTTTGTGCCAAGGAAAAAAACCAGTGATGAAAAGAGCGCTGCAGGTACATTCTGGCCCGCCACGAGAACATCCATGCAAGGAATGCGGTCTCGCCAAATACGATCAATCATCGGATGGCCTGGGATGGCGTTACTGTCGGCCAATTCCAAACCTTCTTCAGTGAGCAACTGTTGGGTTGCTTCCATGATGATCAACACGCCTGGTGAGTATTTGGCAAAAGCATCGTCATGGGCAATCTTGCCGAGAGCCACCTCGTTGCCATCGATCAAGGCAAACAGCGAAGCGATGGGTTTTCCGTTCAGCAAGAATTGCCAGAACCGTAAGGCGCCATTGCGGTGCATGACACTTTGCCCGTTTCGCAGGGCGGCAGAAATTGCCGGATCATGGCTCAAAGCAGTGCCGCGTTTACCTTTCCATCCCGCTGATTCGAGGGCCAAAAAATTCTGCGTGAATATATCGAGATTGCCACCCGCAGACAGTGATTCGACTGACAGTTCGCCAATCTCAGCCAACCTGGCCCGCAGCCGTTTCAGTTCCTTGCGGCGCTTGTGATCAAAATTGTTGGAAAGCCAGTCTTCAAAACTTCCTTGCAAGTTTAATCCCGCCCGCTCCCAGGTGCCAAGAACATGCGTGTGGCTGGCTGCTGCCAATATTGCTTGGGTGGTCGGGTGGTCGGCAGGCAGATTGCGAAACAAAACGGGGGCATCCAGTTTGTTCAACAAGCTTGCCACATGACTTTCGGCAGGCAGCGATGCAACAGCAGGCAGGCCAGTGGGGCACAGAGGGGTTACCCATGATTCAAAATAAACCAAAGGCAGGCGGCGCTTTTGCAAAGCCATCGACAGTTTTGCGAAACCGGTTTCAGGCTCGCGCACGGCTTGAGCACCGGGCACCTGTGCCATAATGGCACGTAACCAATCGGGATGTGAAAACGTGGTGGGGGCTTCAAAGGTCATTAGGGGGCACTTGCAATATTGCCGCCATCAAGCCCGAAAGCCCTTAACAAATACCAAGTGCCCAAACAAAAGGGCCGGATCAATGAACCGGCCCTGTTGAAGCTAAAACTTGAATTATGCGTCGGCTTTGACGTTCAAAACCTGGCGGCCCTTGTACATGCCGGTCTTCAGGTCAACGTGGTGTGGACGACGCAATTCGCCCGAAGACTTGTCTTCAATCCAGGTTACAGTTTGCATTTTTTGACCCGAACGGCGCATGCCGATGCGGCTCCTGGTCATTTTCTTGCGTGGTACAGCCATTTTAAACCTCTGAAATCATTTGATATTTTGAAAGCCGCCAGAATCCGACGGCAAGAATTACCGGGCTTATAGCGAAGCCTTTCACGGGAGACAAGTGAGATAAGGCCCCATGGCACGCATTCTGATCTGGATGCGATCGGCAATGTTGCGAACCCGGCGCGAAGGTTTGCCAGCTCTTCGCTTGATCGGATTGGGCAAAACTGCTGCCAAAAGGGCGGCTTCGCGGCGTGTCAGTTGCTTGGCAGATTTTCCAAAATGATGCCGTGCTGCTGCTTCGGCCCCATACACTCCGGGGGCCCATTCGACGATGTTCAAATAAATCTCGATCATCCGCCGTTTTGTCCACAGCAAATCCATCCACAGGGCGACAGGCAATTCAAGGCCTTTGCGGATCATGCTGCGGCCATCCCACAAAAACAGGTTCTTGGCGGCCTGCATGGAAATTGTGCTGGCACCGCGAACCGGACCTTCATCGTCATCGAAAACATCTTCCACGACCCCCTGCACTTCAAGCCAGTCAACGCCATGATGCGCACAAAATCGCGCGTCTTCCGATGTGATGACCGCTGCGGCCAGATAGGGCGAAATGTCGTTCAGGCTCACCCAGTCTTTGTTGATGCCATTGCCTTGAATGGTCCGCAGCAACATCAGGTTTGAAACCGGTGGTGGCACAAAGCCATAAACAAAAGTCAGCAGAAACGGTAGCACCAGCAAGACAACGAAAAACTTCAGCAAGCGGCGCGGCCAAGGGCCGAAACGGCCCAAGAGGCGTCCGGACTTGAGTTTGCTGAAAAACGCCATTGGGTTGAGATTCTGCAGTTTCATCGTTAGAAAGAGTTCAATCAACCGCCTTTAACACGAGGCTATGGGCTTTGACACCAGCTAGCACCGAAGAATTTCAAGCAGCATTGACAGCCGTCGCCAGGGCAGTGGACAACTTGTTGGATGAGCTGTTGCCAGCGATGCCGCATAATCGTTTGCGCGATGCCATGCGCCATGCCGTTCTGGGACCGGGCAAGCGCTTGCGGCCTTTTCTGGTTGTGGAGTCGGCGAGGCTTTTTGGGATGCCTGATGCACGGGCTTTGCGCGTGGGTGCGGCCCTTGAAGCCCTCCATTGCTACTCGCTGGTGCATGATGATCTTCCGGCCATGGACAATGATGACCTGCGCCGGGGCCAGCCCACCACGCACCGGAAGTTTGACGAAGCGACAGCAATACTTGCGGGCGATGGTTTGTTGACGTGGTCGTTTGAAATTTTGGCCGACGAGGCAATTCATCC
>JANONM010000103.1:0-1931 GCA_031420855.1 Hyphomicrobiales bacterium | reverse complement strand
GAGAAGTTCAAGGGCTTCAGCGACAATCCAATACCCGATGCCCACAGGCAAACGGGCCTGATGGTGGCATTGGAATGTGCCAATCGTGCTGAAGTTGACGCAAAAGCAACCGCTGCGTTGGCGGCTGGCGGCAAGGAAGTGCGCCCCAAGTCTGACCTCGGCTTCATGTACACCCGCACCATCGCCGATCCCGATGGCCACCGCTGGGAAGCCTTCCACATGGATATGAGCAAGATGCCGAAAACATAGGAGGATGCGATGGCCAGGATTCAAAAACTCCCCAAGATCAGCCTCATGCTGTGGTATGATGGGGCAGCAGAAGAAGCCGCAAGGCATTATGTGAAGGCTTTCAAGGATGGCGAGATCACGGATATTGCGCACTATCCCCAAGACAGCATGGGACTGGCAGGCAGTGTGATGACGGTGGGGTTCAACATCGCGGGTGCAGGTTTCACCGGCCTCAACGCCGGTCCCATGTTCAAGCCCACGGAAGCGACATCCATTGTAATCCTATGTGATGACCAGGAGGAAATCGATTTTCTCTGGGACCACATGGCCGAGGGCGGGTCTCATTCCAGGTGCGGCTGGCTGAAAGACCGATGGGGCTTTTCCTGGCAGATCACACCACGGCGGTTGATGGAGATTACAACCACGGGAACACCAGCGCAAAAAGCCCGGGCCTTCGCCGCCATGACGCAGATGGACAAATTTGTTGTCGCTGATCTGGAGAAAGCTTTCGCGGACTGAATGCAACTCAGGGCAGACGGTAAGTCACGGCACCTTCGTAAAGCCCGAGCAGCAAGCGTTCGCCATCTGACACAATGAAATCAGCCCCCGATGGCAATTTCATGCGTGACAAAACCTTGCCGGTCTTGAAGTCGATAGCGTAGAGAAAGTCATCAACGCAACTGCCGCCATTCACCGTGTAAATGGTATCGCCCCTAACGACGAAACTTGCATCCGAAGTGTTTTTGGGGCTCACCCATTTGACTGTTGGTGCGCCAGAGCCCAAGGCAACCCGGACGAGAAAACCAAACTCGCGCTTGCCTGCCGTGCAGCGCTCACTGGCATCAAAGGAAATCAGGAAATCCCCCTGGGCAATATCCACGCCCGTGATTTGCACTGTGGAATCGGGACTGCCGGCATTGATGTCCAGTTTTTTGGCGTCGATTGAAATATTATAGGCACCCACGTCAAGGCTTTCTTCCTGTACCAGTGCCGCCACCATGCTGATCTTGCCATCACCGAATTCCGGACTGCGCGAATACCAGTTATAGCCAGCCAACGGGACAACATTGAGATGGCTGTAGCGGCCCTCATGGTTGTTCATGTTGAGGCCGGCCTTGGCAAAGCCAGCCTTGAATTTTTCCTTGAAGGTTGATGTGATGTTCAGGCAGCGTTCAAGGTAGTCAATCCGGCAGGACTGATTGCTGACGGCAAGCTCCTTGAGTTCCGGATGTTCAGCAACGAGGGCTTCCAGCGTGCTTGCTGAAAATTCCTTTTTCAAGGCAAGCTTGGCCGTTTTGCTGCCCGGATTTTTGGGGGGAGCCGTCAGCGCGATGGCAGAGAGGCCATTTTGCAGCGGGTCCTGATTGGCCGTGCCGCTATTGGCCACCATGGTCAAAAGCACCGGCAAATCGATGCTTCGAACTTCCTCGCTGATGGCCTGTGGTACCCTCATGCAAAGCCCCAGCAACGCCGCAGTCAAAACCAGAATGTTCCGTCGAATTTTCATTACGTTCTCCAGGGATTCGGTGAAATCACAATATCAGGTTTGTTCCTGTCGCTCCCGGTTTAAAGCAGGGGCGTTGCCCAGGCGGTCAAAAACCATCCCGTCCTTTATTGTTTTTCATCTGTTATCTATAGCTACAGCGTGATTCGCGAGGGAACTGGTTGCCGTTGGAATAATCCACGGCAAGCAGGCGCCGGGG
>JANONM010000102.1:0-10790 GCA_031420855.1 Hyphomicrobiales bacterium | reverse complement strand
ACCTATAACGTCAATGCCGATACGGCAGCGGGTGCGATTGCCACGGCAACAGGTGCCAAGCGCCTTCTATTGTTGACCGATGTGGCGGGTGTGCTCGACAAGAACAAGCAATTGATCAGTGAACTGAAGATCGGCGATGTGGCAGCCTTGATCGAAGAAGGCACCATCACCGGCGGCATGATTCCGAAGATTGAAAGCGCCGTCGCCGTTGTTGAGTCTGGCGTTGAGGGTGTGATTATTCTGGATGGCCGCGTGCCCCATTCGGTGTTGCTGGAACTGCTCACGCCCCATGGTGTGGGTACCCGCATTTCCCGGACTGGCGTATGAGTGTTTTCCGTCACATCGACGCTTGGGTGTTTGATCTCGACAACACGCTTTATCCCGCGTCATGCCGTCTGTTCGACCAGATCGATGTGAAGATTGGTGAATATGTCTCCGGCAAACTGGGCATGTCGTTTGCTGACGCCAAGCTTTACCAGAAGCAACTCTACTACAAGCATGGCACAACGTTGCGCGGGCTGATGCAGGAACACGGTCTGCAGCCCGAGGGTTTCCTGGATTATGTGCACGACATCGACTATGCTCCTGTGACCCCGGATGCCGGCCTCGCCAAAGCCATTGCAGCTCTGCCCGGTCGCAAACTGGTGTTCACCGCTGGCACGGTGGCCCACGCTACCCGCGCCATGGATCGCCTCGGCGTCACACCGCTGTTTGACGGCATCTTCGACATCGTGCATGCCGACTACGTGCCAAAACCCCAGCGCCCGCCCTATGAAGACTTTTTGAAAACCCACAGCGTCAATCCAAAACGCGCCGCCATGTTTGAAGACATCCCGCGCAACCTCGAAGTGCCCCATGACATGGGCATGGTGACGGTGCTGGTGACCCACGAAGACAACCGCGATGCCAAACATTTGAATGAAGGTGCAGATGGAGATCATGTCCATCATTCGACGGATGATCTTGCAGGTTTTCTTGTGAAGGTTATGCAGTGAAGAAATTGACTCGTGTCCGCCAGCCCTTCGAGGCTCGCAAGGGCTCGCACCTCAGGGTGAGGGAATTCCAAATTGCACCTCACCCTGAGGTGCCGCGCCTTCGCGGCCTCGAAGGGCTGGTGGATACGAGTTACAAACTATCCATTGGTTCCCTCATGGGGAGCACGCACAAACGGAGACCACAATGAAAAACGCCCAATCCATCATCGAGCAAGCCTGGGAAGACCGCACCAATGTGTCCTTGAAAACCAAGGGCAATATTCGGAAGGCCGTTGATTTCGCCCTTGGACAACTTGATTCCGGCAAAGCCCGCGTCGCCGAAAAAATCGATGGCGATTGGCATGTCAATCAATGGCTGAAGAAAGCCGTGCTGCTGTCGTTCCGCTTGAACGATATGGAATTGATCAAGGGCGGACCGGGCACGTCAAAATGGTGGGATAAAGTGCCTTCCAAATTCGAAGGCTGGACCGCCAGGAAATTCCGTGAGGCTGGCTTTCGCGCCGTTCCCAATTGCATTGTGCGCCGCTCGGCCTATATCGCACCCGGTGCCATCCTGATGCCGTCCTTTGTAAACCTCGGTGCCTATGTCGATACCGGCACCATGGTCGATACCTGGGTCACCGTTGGTTCCTGCGCCCAAATCGGCAAGAACGTCCATCTCTCGGGTGGTGTGGGCATCGGTGGCGTGTTGGAACCCATGCAGGCAGGCCCCACCATCATTGAAGACAATTGCTTCATCGGTGCCCGCTCGGAAGTGGTGGAAGGCGTTGTCGTCGGCGAAGGCTCAGTCATCTCGATGGGCGTCTTCATCGGCCAATCCACCAAGATTATCGACCGCAGCACAGGCGAAGTCCACATGGGCAAAGTGCCACCTTATTCTGTGGTCGTCTCAGGCTCCCTGCCGCAAAAACCCTTCGCCGATGGTTCACCCTCACCATCCCTCTACTGCGCCGTCATTGTGAAACGTGTGGACGAGAAGACTCGCAGCAAGACCTCGATCAATGAATTGTTGCGCGACTGATCACGCGGGTATCAACACAGCCCTCATACCCCCCGTGACAAGGCGCGGAAATTGCGCAATATATGAACACGGGGGCCAAACGAGCGGAGACACGAATATGAATTTACAAACCTTCACAAGTTTCAAGGGACGCATTCCGCGCATGACCTTCTGGTTGGGTGTGCTGGTTTTGATGATTATCCAATGGGTATTGTTTGCCCTGTTTGGCGGACTGTCCATCATGAGCATGGACGTGACGGACCCCGCAGCAGCCGAACAAATGATGTCGAAGATGGCACCACTTTATATAATCTTGCTTGTCTTCCTGTGGCCGGCCCTGGCGATCTACACAAAACGTTGGCATGACCGTGACAAGTCCGGCTGGTGGACACTGATCCTGTTGATTCCGATTGTTGGTTTCTTCTGGTTCCTGATCGAATGCGGCTTCCTGCGTGGCACCGAAGGCCCGAATCGCTTCGGCAATGATCCCGTCGGAAACTGACCAGAGTCTGGTTACACCAAATGCCCGGCTGGCAAAGTCGGGCATTTTTCTGTTGACCGGCAAATAACCTCAGGAGATTGACATGAACTGGAGCCAATTCTTTTTCAGCTTCAAGGGCCGTATCAGCAGGCAACATTGGTGGCTTGGTCATTTGGGCCTGATTGTTTTGTTGTTGCTCGCCATGGCCGCCACCGGCATGTTGGACAACAATAGACAACCGCCAGATGCTGTTTTTATCGTCGTCGGCCTTTTGTATTTGCCGTGGATTTGGTGTTCCTTCGCCCTGAGTGCCAAGCGCTGGCACGACCGGGACAAATCAGCCTGGTGGATACTCATCGGCCTCATTCCCATCGTCGGCATCTGGGCGTTTGTCGAAAACGGTTTCTTGCGCGGCACCGAAGGTGAAAACAGCTATGGCCCGAACCCGATCGGCGAATAATTGAATGTGATCAATACCCGACACCCGGTTTTGTTGGCCGGGCAATTTTGTTTGCCATTTTTTCCCGCAAGCGCAATGCTATGGCATGTGATCACTAAAGGGACCTCATCCGTCTCGGGCTTCGCCCGATCCACCTTCTCCACTGACGTGGAGAAGGGACGATATGTTGGGTTTTGTCCCTTCTCCATCGTAGATGGAGAAGGTGCCCCCCAAGATTTAATTCGGGGGGCGGATGAGGTCCCTTTGGCCACATGCGATAGCCCTGCCCACAAGGGGGAGGGGGAATGAGAACAATGAAAAACACCCCCCACGACCCTATCACCATGTTGCAGCAACTCGTCCGCTGTCCATCAGTCACACCTCATGAAGCGGGGGCGCTGGATTGTGTGCAGGGTTGGTTGCAACCTTCTGGCTTTCACTGCGAACGGCTGGTCTTCCAGGACAAGAACACCCCCGACATCGACAATCTCTTCGCCCGCCTTGGCAATTCCGGCCCTCACCTCTGCTTTGCCGGCCACACGGATGTGGTGCCGCAAGGTGAGGAATCAATCTGGTCCCATCTTCCGTTCAAAGCTGAAATCAAGGGTGGCTTTATGTATGGCCGGGGCACCACAGACATGAAAGGTTCTGTTGCAGCCTTTGCCGCCGCCGCTTGCGATTTCGTTCGGGAAAATCCAAAGTTCAAGGGTTCCATTTCTTTTCTCATCACCAATGATGAAGAAGGCCCCGCCATCAACGGCACCGTGAAAGTCCTGCAATGGATGAAACAACACGGCCACATTCCCGATCATTGCCTCGTCGGCGAACCATCCTGTGTTGATGCCTTGGGCGATACCATCAAACTTGGCCGCCGGGGTTCCCTGTCATTTGTTGTGACGGTCGAAGGCAAGCAAGGCCACGTCGCCTATCCCCACAAGGCCGACAATCCCATTCCAAAACTGGCACGTCTTGTTGAACGCCTGTCTGAAGAACCGCTGGATCAGGGCAACGACCATTTTGGCCCTTCAACCCTGGCCTTCACTTCTTTCGATGTCGGCAATCCCGCAGGCAATGTCATCCCCGCCAAAGCCACGCTGAAATTTAATATACGCTATTCCACCGAACAAACCTTTGACAGCCTGAAAGCCCTGGTGAACGGCCATATCGAAAAGCTTTATGAAGCAATGGGCGGCCAGTGGAACGTCGCCTTCACCGAAGGCGCCGAAGCTTTCATTACCGAACCCGGTGCCTTCGTCGGATTGGTGCAAGATGCCATCGCCGAAGAAACCGGGCTGACGCCGAAGCTTTCCACCTCGGGCGGCACATCCGATGCAAGGTTCATCAAAGACTATTGCCCCGTCCTCGAATTCGGCCCCACCAATGCCACTATCCACCAGACTGATGAACGCATTTCAGTTGTTGAATTACAAGCCACCACCCGCATCTATCGCCGCATCATCGACGCCTATTTCGCAAATGCCTGACCTTTTGGCGCCTGATTCTTGTTGCTGAACTGGCGATCCCGGAAACGCTGGAAGGCGATGGCCAACAGCAAGGTCATGTACCACATGAAAGGCACCATGATGATCATGCTGGCAAGCATGGCATAGGACATATCGTCCATGATGTCGGCCACAAGCGGAAACACCAGTTCAGGATTGTCATTGCCCAGTTGCAAGGCCGGATTGTTCACCAGGTCTTTCAGCGTCGGCCACATGAACAGTCCCATGATGATCATGATCGGAATATAGGCAACCAGCATGGAGCCGATAACCCGCAGCGGCAAACCCCAGGTCTCGCCCTTGCTCAAGGGCCACATGTCTTTAAAGAAATCCGGCGTGCTGCCCAGTGCAACTCCCGGCAGGCCCACCATGAAGCGGAACATGAACCAGTAGAGGAAAGCCAACAGGCACAAGATGCCGATAAACATCAGGATGCCCGCCCCAACGGCGCCTGACCCGGAACCTCCAAGCAATAACGCGGGGATGATGGAAACAATCAGCAGCGCGATCAGCGCACCCACGTAGGCCAGCATGGTCAGCATCATGATGCCGATGGCGTACAGCAGGGTGAACAGGGAGGCTTTCAATCCCGCCTTGTCGGTGATCAGCCAGCGCACTTCACCACTGTTGTGGAAACGGATGATCTGCACAAACATCAACACCATGAAACCGGCCCCCAGCAAACTGCCGATCATCGTCAAGCCCATGGATTTGAAATATTCGCCAAAAAACGCCGGGTTGATCTTGTCGCCCACAATCATCGAGCCCATGCTGCGATACATGTTGCCCATGGTGCGGATTTGCCAAAATGTGGCCAAGCCGTAAAACACCAGGGGAATGGCACTGATCTGCAAGAGACTGCGCCACTGGCTGAATACAATCCCCAAAGCTTCCCGCGACGTGCCCGGCAGAACTTTTTGCATGTTGTGGCTCCTTGAAAGAGTTGCAATTCTATAGCTGGTATATGCGTCAAGCAACCCTTCGAGGCCCGCGAAGGCGCGGGCACCTCAGGGTGAGGGGAATATAACAAAGGTCCTTATCCTGAGGAGTGAGCCCTTGCGAGCCTCGAAGGATTGCTTGCGCTCATTCAGACTTAAAAATTGGCTACCACAGAATGAAATCACCGCCCAATCTTACATCACCGTCACTTCGGAACCCAGCTTAACCAGGCTGTAAAGTTCGGTCACATCAGCGTTCAGCATGCGGATGCAGCCTGAGGAAGCGGCTTTGCCGATGGACTTTGGATCATTGGTGCCGTGGATGCGATAGATTGATGAACCGAGATACATGGCACGGGCACCCAGTGGGTTCTTCGGGCCACCCGCCATGAAGGCAGGCAATTCAGGGTGACGGGCACGCATTTGCGTAGGAGGGCGCCAATCGGGCCACTGGGTCTTCGAGGAAACCTTGTGAACACCTGCCCATTCAAAACCCTTCTTGGCGGTGGCAACGCGGTATTTCACGGCTTTGCCAAATCCCAGCACGTAGAAGAGTTCATTGGTCTTGGTGTTGATGATGATCGAACCAGCCTTCTTTTTGGAAGCTAAGCTGATGATCTTGCCACGCTTGACGGCGGGGAAGGCGGAAGAAGCATCAACATCGGCATTGACGGAAGTTGAAACCGGGGAGATCACCACACCGTCACCATAAAGCCCGCCATTGTCAGTACCCGCATCAGCCATGGCTGAGGATGCAATGAAGCCGAAGGCGAAGGCAGCGGCGGCGAATTTGACGATTCTGTTCATTTTGTTTCTCCCGTATCGAAATCATTTGATGTTGCCGTTTTAGGAGAACCCCACTGAACCAGACCTGAGCGTGCTGTTTATCTGCCGTTCAGGAATCTCTATTTTGCCACTATTTTGTTATCCCTTTGAATTAAAATGATATTTTTGATGGCGATGGCGCCCACGCATAAATTTTTAATTGCGCACCTAAGAGAAAAGCCATCTCGCGGCCAAAAGTTCCAGTTCAATCATTGCAGCCATCAGGCGTTTTGCGGCATAGTCGCTGGCGACACAGACAGGATCATCATGGCACCGAAGACCATCAAGAACTTTCCCCGCAAGGTGAAAGAAACCGAAAATCTTTTCATTCCCCTCAAAGATGGCACAAAACTGGCTGCCCGCATGTGGATGCCTCTCGATGCTGCCAAAAAGCCGGTTCCGGCCCTGCTTGAGTATTTGCCCTATCGCAAGCGCGATGGCACCGTGGCCCGCGATGCCCTGACCCATCCCTATCTGGCGGGACATGGCTATGCTTCAATCCGCGTTGACATGCGAGGCTCCGGTGACAGCGACGGCCTGATGCGCGATGAATATACGAAACAGGAACTTGATGACGCGGTTGAGGTGATTGCCTGGATTGCCAAGCAAAAATGGTGCGATGGCAAGCTTGGCATGTTCGGCATTTCCTGGGGCGGCTTTAACGCCCTGCAAGTGGCAGCCCTGCAACCCCCAGCCCTCAAAGCCATCATTACCCTGTGTTCCACCGATGACCGCTATGAAGACGACATCCATTACAAAGGCGGAACCCTGCTCAATGAAAATCTTGGCTGGGCCGCCACCATGCTGGCTTATTCCGCACGTCCGCCTGATCCCAAGATCGTCGGCACCAAGTGGCGCAAGATGTGGATGCAGCGTCTGGAGAACGAACCGTTTCTGCTCATCGACTGGCTGAAACATCCGCACCGCGATGCCTATTGGAAACATGGTTCGATCTGTGAAGATTGGAGCAAGATCACTATTCCCGTACTGGCCGTCGGCGGTTGGAACGACGCCTACTCAAACGCCATTCCACGCCTCATGAAAAATCTGCGTGTGCCGCGCAAGGCCATCATCGGTCCATGGGCCCACAAGTATCCACATTTTGCCATACCCGGCCCGCAAATCGGTTTCCTGCAGGAAATGCTGCGCTGGTGGGACCAGCACATCAAGAATATCAATACCGGCGTGACCAGCGATCCTGATTATCGCGTCTTCCTGATGGATGCCTACAAGCCCGACACTTTCCCAGATGAAATCAAGGGCCGCTGGATTGCTGAAAACTACTGGGGCTATGGCAATGTCGAAAGCAAAACGTGGTATCTCACCTCCAAAGGCATTGCCCGCGAAGCCGCCAAGGAAGAAAGTCTCACCTTCACGTCGCCACAAAACACCGGCTTTGACGGTGGTGAATATTGCATCATGTGGCTAGGCCCGGAATTTCCCGGCGACCAGAAAAAAGATGATGAAGGGTCCGTGGTTTTTGACAGTCCAGCACTTGTCGAAGACATGGAAATTGTTGGCGCACCGACACTTGATCTGAACTTTACCGTGGATCGCCCCGTCGCCCATATCGCCATTAGGTTGAATGACGTGTGGCCCTCTGGCGAAGTCTCGCGCATCACCTATCACCTGCAAAACCTTTGCATGCGCGACAGCCGCGAATACCCTACACCGCTTGAACCCGGAAAGCGCTACAAGATAAAAATCAAACTCGATGACATCGCCTGGAAAGTGCCGAAAGGCCACCGGGTCCGCGTGGCAATTTCCACCAGCTATTTTCCCATGATGTGGCCCGCCCCTGAGCCGGTGAAATTCACCTTGCATGCCGGCACCAGCACGATTTCACTGCCCATCCGCAAGCGCGATGTGAAGGACCCGGAAATCAAGTTTGCCGAAGCGGAAGCTGCAATACCGCTCAACCAGAAAATCATCAAGAAGGCTTCCCACAAACGCGAAGTGAGAGTTGATTCGAAAACCGGCGCCACGACCCTCGAAATCATCGATGACTTTGGCACCCAGGAACTGCAAGACCATGGCATGATCATCTCGGCTGTGGGCCGCGAAAACTATTCGATTTTACCGGGCGATCCCCTGTCGGCCAAAATGGAAACCCACTGGACAGAAAGCCGCAGACGCGGCACTTGGGACACCCGCACCGAAACCTATGGGCGGCTCACAGCAAGCAAAACCCATTGGATTGTCTGGGGTAGAATCGAGGCCTATGAGGGCAAGAAGAAGGTTTTTTCGAGGGAGTTCAATGAAGAAATTGAACGCAGGCTGCAATAACTTTTACTAAAGGTCATTTGACATGATTCGAGCCGCCCCAGAATTAAAGTCCAAAAATCCCCTGCCCATAAGGGGGAGGGAGAAGAATGTTGAGTTCCAGGTACTGTTGGTATTGCCATGACTTCATCTTCACCAGTGATCCACTTTGCCGCAATCCTGCGTAAGCGTTATGCAGATCAACGGAGCCATGGCGCATGTACTTGTCGGTGCAATACATGAGCAGCAACATTGGTGAAGCAACGCCCAAAATTGATGTTCTTCTGTTGCAACGGGTAGCTGCGAGCAAGGATCGCGAAGCCTTTGCAACACTGTTCGACATGTTTGCGCCGCGCGTCAAAAGTTTCATGATGCGCAAAGGCGCATCGGCTGAAATCGCCGAAGACCTGGTGCAGGAAACCATGATTACGGTTTGGTCAAAGGCCGCACTTTTCATGCCTGAGCGCGGTGGCGTGTCCACCTGGATATTCACCATTGCCCGCAACCTGCGCATCGACCGCCTGCGCCGCGAAAAGACCTCGCTCTATACCGACATCGATGACTATGACGCGGAATCCAATGACCCGGCCCAGGATGATGCCATGAGCCGCCTGCAGGAGGATGGATTTGTGGCGCGGGCCCTTGCCCAAATCCCCGAGGAGCAGCGCACTTTACTGCTGCTTAGCTATGTTGAAGATTTGCCGCAAAGCGAGATTGCCACACGGCTCCAAATCCCGCTTGGCACCGTAAAGAGTCGTATGAGATTGGCCTACCGCCGCATGCGCAAGCTTTTGGAGACATTGACGTGACCATCGCCCACCCCTTGCCAATCCACCACTTGGATGACGCAACCATTATCGCCTATGCCGCAGGAACCAGTGGCGAAGCCCATGGCTTTGCCGTGGCCACCCATCTGGCCTATTGTGATGCGTGCCGCAGTGCTGTGCGCCAGGCCGAAAGCCTTGGCGGCAGCTTGCTGATGCAACAGGAAGAAAAAGCCGTCACCGACACTTGCCGCAGTGCCACGTTGGCCAGTCTTGATGCAATCACCAGCGCCAATCCAGTTAAACTTCGTCCATCTGCCAACAATGCATCGGGCATTCCCGCCGTTTTGTGCAATCTCATCGGCAATCAGACACTGGATGGATTGAAGTGGAAAACCAAGGGACCGGGTCTGGCCAGCTTTGAGATTCCCCTGTCATCCAACAACAATACCCATCTGCAATTGCTGCGCATCGGCCCCGGTCGCAAGATGCCCGAGCATGGCCATGGCGGCGAGGAACTGACCGTGGTGTTGCGCGGCTCCTACAGCGATCACACGGGCCGCTATGGGGTGGGCGACGTGGCTGATCTGGATGAGGACGTCGAACATCAACCCGTCGTTGATAGCGATTGCGCCTGCATCTGCCTCATCGCCACGGAAGCCCCAACCCGCTTCAAATCCTTCTGGGCCCGGATGCTGCAACCGATCATCGGCATCTGATCATGGCATTGCCCACGCCGTTACCATGGCGGCTGGTCTGGATCACTGGCGCGTCCACAGGCATTGGCGCTGAAATTGCAAAGCAACTAGCGGCCCAAGGTGTGAAAGTTGCGATCTCAGCCCGCAATGTTGAAAGCTTGCATGAGGTTGCCAGAGAACAACCGTTGATCACCATCTTTCCGTTGGACGTCACCAAGGCAGCGGACGTGGCTTCAACATTTACTGAAATCGAAAATGCCCATGGCCCCATTGATCTCATCATTGCAGGCGCTGGCACCTACACCCCAGCAAGTGCTGCTGACTTCCGCGTCGAGCATTTCATGCGCATGTATGAAGTGAATTACCTCGGCGTCATCCATGTGCTTGCAGCGGCCTTGCCGGCTTTCCGGGCGCGGCGGTCCGGACGCTTGTCATGGATCGCCTCGGTCTCGGGCTATCGCGGCCTGCCCAAAGCCGCCGCCTATGGCCCCACCAAGGCCGCCCTGATCAATCTCGCCGAAAGCCTGAAACCCGAACTGGAACGCGATGGCGTTGCCGTCAGCGTCATCAATCCGGGCTTTGTGCGCACACCGATGACTGCCCAAAATGATTTTGAAATGCCCTTCCTGATGGAACCCGCCAACGCCGCAAAAGCCACCATCGAAGGCCTGGCAAAAGGCAAATTCGAAGTCGCCTATCCGAGGCCGTTCGTCCGTATACTGAAGATTGCACGCCTTTTGCCTTATGGTTTGTATTTCTGGCTGATCCGGAGATATGTGTTGAAGGGGTGAGAAGGCGCTGGGCAAAGGGACCTCATCCGGCGCGTTGCGCCACCTTCTCCATCTGCGATGGAGAAGGGACAGGTCGCCAACATCGTCCCTTCTCC
>JANONM010000101.1:0-4080 GCA_031420855.1 Hyphomicrobiales bacterium | reverse complement strand
GTTCCGGTGATCGTGAGTTTGGAAAGGCCCGGCTTTATTTTGGTTGCCATGAGTTTTGATTTTTCGAGAATGATTGAAACATCGCCCGTTGCCAGCCGCTGGTCATTGCCGACGTTTCCGGTGCCTGTTCCAGTGCCAGTCCCCGTTCCAGTCCCCGTTCCAGTGCCTGTTCCAGTGCCTGTTCCAGTGCCTGTTCCAGTTCCAGTGCCAGTTCCTGTTCCTGTACCAGTACCTGGACTGCAGTTTGTTCCGCTATCATTGACGCCGCACACTTCTGTCGTATTTGACAGCGTGCCCGATGCGGTGAGCCCGCCGCCCCCGCCTGCGCATGCCGCAAGGCTGACGGAGGAAATCAACAAGACAAACAGGGGAACAGGACGCATAATGACAACCCACCAAAAAGGAACTCGTTTGCTAAAAATGCACGAGTTCAGCTAATTTTACGTTAAGCAAAAAACAAAAGGATTTGTTTCACTTTGCAACAGGCCGTTGAGCTTCCCTTAAGCTGGTATGAACACTCGGTGGAACGCGAAGTTTATGCGGCGCTCGATGCCCACATTGAGGCAGATGTCTGTGTCATTGGTGGCGGGCTGGCGGGGCTGACCACGGCGCTGGAATTGGCCAAGCTTGGAAAATCCGTGGTGCTGCTTGAAGCGCAGTGGGTGGCGTTTGGCGCGTCAGGCCGCAATGGCGGATTTGTCTCGAATGGCTTTGCGCTTGGTATTGAAGACATTGCAGCACGGGTAGGACATGATGAAGCCTCAGCGCTCTATGATTTGTCACGCCGGGGCACGGCCTATGTGCGCAATACAATTACCGCCCATGAGCCATCCGTCCTGATGGGCAAAGGCATGCGGGTCTGCGTGCGCCATGAAGACCGGGGTGAACTCTCGCGGCATGGGTATTTTTTGCGTGAAAAATTCAAGGAAAATGTTGCGACACTGGGCACCAGCGAAACCCGTCTCCATCTTGTAACGGATCGCTATTTTGACAGCCTGTATTTTGCCGATGCCTTCCATATCCATCCCCTGCGCTATGCGCTCTTGCTGGCGAAACTCTGCCGCAAGGCAGGGGTTGCGATACATGAAATGTCTGCGGCGCGACATGTCGAAAAAACCTCAACGGGATTTGTTGTCAACACGGATCGGGGTGCCGTGCGGGCTGGTGCGGTTGTACATTGCGTGTCGGCGCTTGACAGGCAGTTGCACCAACCATCGGGCAGGGCGGTGTTGCCCGTGGCAACCCATATTGCCGTCACAGCGCCCCTGCAGCAGGATGTGATCCGCACATCCTCAGCCATCGTTGATACAAGGCGCGCCGGAGATTACTATCGCCTGATTGACGAGGCTCGCATCCTGTGGGGCGGCAGAATCACCACGCAGCAGGCAGAACCCCGGCAGCTTGCCGATGTCATGTTGCGGGATATGAAGCACTGTTATCCCCAACTGCCCAACCCGACCATTGATTTCGCCTGGAGTGGCATCATGGGGTATGCGTTGCATAAAATGCCGCTCATCGGTCGTGACAGCGAAGGCCAATGGTTTGCCACAGGGTTTGGCGGCCATGGTCTCAACACCACAGCCATGGCGGGAGAATTGATTGCCCAGGCAATTGCCCGGGGGGATGATACCTACAAGCGTTTTGCGGCATTTCCGCCAAGATATGCTTTTGGCCCGTTGGGACGGCTGGGGGTTCAGTCAAGCTATTGGTGGATGCAAATGCGCGACAAGCTTGACGAAACTTTCAAGTGAAAGACGGCGGCATGATTCCTGCTTCGGCTTGGTACAGCTGACACAAATTGTCGCCATATTCTGCAAGATGAAATAGAATTACAAATTGAATCAAGTGATTAACTTCCCTTGCCCGCTGTGGTCGGCCTCGCTATAAGCCGCGCCAAACCGGGAAACCGGAAGGGAGAGAAACGGCAATGTCGATTGAGTTGGACGAAACCTACAAACCAGGTGATAGCGAGCCGTTCATGAACGACCGCCAGATGGAATATTTCCGTCAAAAGCTGCTGTCGTGGAAAGAGGAAATCCTGCGTGAAAGCAAGGAAACCCTCGGACATTTGCAGGAAGAAAATCATATCATGCCGGATGTTGCGGACCGGGCGTCTTCGGAAACCGATCGTGCGCTGGAGCTGCGGACACGGGATCGTCAACGCAAGCTGATTTCCAAGATTGATTCGGCTTTGAAGCGCGTTGCCGATGGCAGTTATGGTTATTGCGAGGAGACGGGCGATCCGATCAGCCTGAAACGATTGGATGCCAGGCCGATTGCCACCCTGTCAATCGAAGCGCAGGAACGCCACGAAAAGCGCGAACGGGTTTATCGCGACGATTGAACCCAAGGGGCGACGGAATTTTCTGCTAGTCCCCCACCTCCGTCGCTTCGCGCCACCTCCTCCCCGATTCTTCATCCTATCCGATGCACACATCTCTGGCTTGAAGTTGGGTTGTGGCAGTGATTCAATTGGCGGCATTGATTCTGGAGGCTGTCATGGATGTTTCTGCTGTTGATGTCGGGCGTTTTGGGGTTGGCGAATTTGGTGATTTGCGGCTCAAAAAAAGGGGGCCTGGTGTCATCAGGCTCTGGCAACGTCGCCGGGATCGTGCATTTTGGCTCTGGCCGGTGGCCAGCGGCGCGGCGAGATCGGGTTTGGACGATTTTTGTGTAATCCGGCGGTGACGGTGGCGGGCCTGAGCGAGGCCGCGGCGCGGCACACGGCGGAACGGGTGTCCGGGCGGGAGGTGCTGGCGATACAGGATACCAGCGAGATCTCGTTGGGGGGCCGCAAGAAGCGTGATGAAGGCTATGGGGCTGTTGGCAAAGGCGGTTGTTCTGGTGTGCTGATGCATCCGGTGCTGGCCGTTGATGCGGCGAGCGGCGAGCTTTTCGGCCTTGCCGACATTGCGGTATGGAACCGTGACGGGGGCAAGGCCTTGCCGCATGGGCAGCGCGCAGCGGATGACAAGGAGTCGCGGCGTTGGCTGACCGGCATTGAGCGGGCCGCCGATGTCCTGAAACAGGCCACCCAGGTCACCGTTGTTGCGGACCGGGAAGGTGATATTTATCAAGACTTTGCACTCAAACCGGAAGGCGTTCACCTGCTGGTCAGGGCGGGCTTTGACCGACGCCTGGCCACTGGCGGGAAACTCTTCGACCATGCCGCCGCGCTGGCCGAAGCCGCACGGTTCACCGTGAACATTCCACCCTCACCGGGACGTGCCGGGCGTCAAGCCATCCTGGCCTTGCGCTTTGGTCCCGTGAATATCCTGCGGCCCCATCACGGCCTTCCCCCGGACGAGCGCAAACGGCTGCCACCAAGCATTGGCCTCTACCTTGTCGACATCTGTGAGGTGGAAGCAGCAACAGCCAGTGAACCAAAAGCCAGTGAACCAAAAGCCAGCCAACCGATCCATTGGCGGCTGTTGACCAGCCATTGCGTCAACGACATCGGCATGGCCCGCAAGATGCTGGATTTCTACCGCAAACGCTGGATCATTGAGGAGTACTTCCGCACCTTGAAAACCGCAGGCTTCCGCATCGAGAATGCCGAGATCAGCGATCCCAAGGTGATGGTCAGGTTTGCCGCACTTGCAGCCATTGCCGCCATCACCGTGACCCAGCTGTTGCGGGCCCGCGACAACCCCTCAGGCCAAAGCATGCGCGATGCCTTCGATCCGGATGATGAGCCCCTGATCGAAGCCGTTTGCAAGGACTATGAGGGAAACAAGCCAACCAAACGACAGACCAATCCGTATCCGCGCGGCACACTGGCCTACGCAACATGGGTCATGGCCCGCCTTGGCGGATGGACAGGCTACTACGGAAAACCAGGCTCCCTCAACCTCAGGGGCTATGAGTTTTTTGACGTTTGTGGATGAAGGTTGAAGTTTGAGGGTTCTTTGTAGCTTGGCGGTGACGTTATGTGGTTTGGCTTTGAGCTGCCAAAGCCAGCAACTTTGCCTGTTGCGGATCAGGTGGTGGTGCAGGTTTTTCGCTTGTTGATGCCAAAGCTGATGATGAGATTGCTGGCGAGTGCGGCCCATGTCGCCTGGGTCAGGGCCTTGGCAGCGC
>JANONM010000100.1:0-3031 GCA_031420855.1 Hyphomicrobiales bacterium | reverse complement strand
TCTGGGCTTACCGGCAAGGCCTACGACACCAAGCTCTACGACGTGGCGAGCAAGTACTACGAGACGATCACCAAGCACATCCGGAAATACGACAAGAACCATCTGATCCTCGGAGACCGCTACAACGGCAACAAGGGTATCCCGACTCCGCCGCTCGAGGCCATGAAGCCCTTCGTCGATGTGCTGTCGATCCAGTACTTCTCGGGTGCCAAGCCCGAGGATCACAAGAAGATGCGAGACTCGTTTACCGAGTGGCAGCAGATCACTGGAAAGCCGGTGCTCAATGCCGACCTTGGCAACTGGACCGCGACGAAGCTCAACCCCAACCGTAAGACGGGGCTGTCATCGCAGGCCGAGCGCGGTTCGAATTATGGCGAGGCTCTGACACCACTGTTGAAGGAACCGTGGTTCATTGGCTGGCATTGGTGCGCCTATGTCGAGAACACCGGCCGCGGCTGGGGCATCAAGGACCCATGGGACGAACCCTATGCTGACTTCGTTGGACCTGTCACGAAGTTCAACACCAACATCTACAACCTGATTGGATAAGTGTGATCCGCCGGCTCACCCCGGCGGCTCAATTTCTTCGCGCCGAGGGCTCTGCGCCGAACTCGATCCGGAGTTCCTTGACGCTGGAAATCAGCCCAGCAAGGGCGAAGCGCAATGCATAGAGTCTGTACACCGCCTTCTCGTTCAGGCCGCGAAGACCGCCGCCGAGCGCTTGGCGGTCGATGTTACCGTTGAAGATCTGCACAACCGCCTCAAAATCGTCAGGCGGATGCGGAATGCGGCCATCGCGCAACGCCTCCCCAAGGCCAGCCAGCATCAGCTTGCCCTCGAGCCTAACCTTCACGAGAGAGGGCTCAAACGCTTCTGCGATAGTGGCCGGGAGTTTCTCTGCAACGAGACCACTGATTGTTGCCAGGTTGGATTTGATCTTCTGCAGAGGGTCGTTGCAACATGGACATGAGCCATCGTGAATTTGGGATCGGTCATATGATGGTGCGTTATTCATCATGGTACGGAACAATGGTTCTATGGGCTCGCGAACGCAACTAAAAAAATGTATGGATGGGAGCGCACATTCGTTGAGCATGCCACTCTCATCAATTACTCTCCCCAGCCGAATGGAGTTCTATCTATCGCACGCTTTGTTGCCGTTGTGACTTGAAGGCATCGGCGCTGTCACTCCTGCCGCCTACGGCCTCCATTCAAACGTTCTTCCGCCCTTCAAACCGCCGCGCCCTGATGCGGAAACGCAAAAAGTGCTGGTTGATGGCCTGACACAGCTGGGTGATCCACATCGGCGGCACGGGGTGACCGAATTGGAACATTTGGACCGAGGCGTCACTATGGTGATTCATATTTTGTGCTCTACCATCAACGTGACCGTTGTAGAGAACTTGAGTTTTGGACTCAAGGTCACCGGTGTGTCGAATGATGAGATCAAGCGCCGCGTTGGCGATGTCGCCAAGAGCTTGCAACTCGTTCTAATGGCCGCAGGTCCAATTGTGAAGACGGAGCGGTTCCTAGATTTGCACGCCATTTCCACCGATTCCCAATTGCCCAATTTCCAAACACATGCGAATCTGGGCATAGAAACAAAGGAGCCCACGACAACCAGAATTATCCGGACAAACCACAAACCACTGCCTTGAGACCGAACCTGTAACCAATTGAAAAGATTGGCGCACCCGACAGGATTCTAACCTGTGACCTCTGCCTTCGGAGAGGAACTCTCTGCGCAGCATATCCTGATAGCGTTGTTGTAGAACTCGCTGCTTGGGCATTCAAACAACTTGGATGCTGTCAGAAGCATTCTCCGGATTGGAAATGCGATTTCAAAATTCACCGCTGTACATGGAGTACACTGTCCCCTACTGCACACGATGCGCACAAGACGTGTTTTAAACTATTGATTTATTTGGCTTGTCGTTCCCATCCATCATGGGGGCGACGGCAAAAACTTTGCCGCGCCACGGGCGGTGGCGTGTTGTTGGTCATGACGGCGTTTTTAGCGGGCATAGGCAGGTAGCTCAATTGGAAAAGGCGGGAATTCGGGAGAAGCTAGAAGTTATTGGCGCGTCGTCTCGATGCGCATGCCGCCTCTTGCTCCGCGCCAGTACAACAAATAACTGCTTTCACGCTGAAGAGTAAAACAGCAAGTTCAGATGCGGGCCTTGCTCAACTCTGCCGTTGCCGCTGGCAGGTTGAATTGTTCTTCAAGTGGACCAAGCAACACCTGCGCATCAAGTCCTTCCACGGAACATCAAAAAACGCCGTTCATTCGCAAATATGAATCGCTGTCTCGGTCCATGTCCTCATCGCCATCGTCAAGAAACGTCTTGCAATCAAGGCCAGTCGTTACACAATCCTACTGATCCTCAACTTCACACCCTTCGAGAAAGTGCCCATGGATAAAGCCCCTTTTTTTTCGACGTAGAATACAGTTAGGAACATTCATCAAAAGCCAACCAATTGAATTTGTTCGACCAACAACCAGAATGTAGTGCTTCGTGATCCGTTTGTGAGAGCATGTGTGTTAAATTTTCCGATCTGAATAAACGACAGAACCCCGGAGCGGCCATCCTGATTGGCACGCGGCTCAGCAAAGCGCTGAACGTGCACTGGCGCCAATTCAATCTCGGTGCCGCCTGCTATTTGGAACGCTTTTCGCAAAAAACTCTTGACAGGCAATCGATTGCTAAATAAATAACTAAAGCGATTTAGTTTATTAGTGCGATTACGGAAAGTGCCGCGAAAGGCTTGTTTTATATGCGGATTTGGTTGGCGGACGGGGAGCGCCGACGGCACCCCGGGGTTCGGCGCGGCCAAGACCTTAAACAAAAAGTGGCGGTGTGTCCGCCAGTACCAATTGTCGGAGAAGCAATTGGAAAAAATGAGTGCGATAAAGAACAGGCCGTTTCAGGCCGAAGTATAATGGGATTGAGACGATGCAAAAAACTATGCAGGCTGCGGTTTTGCACGGCGCAAATAATCTGCGGATCGAAGAGGTCAAGCGACCAGAACC
>JANONM010000099.1:0-2619 GCA_031420855.1 Hyphomicrobiales bacterium | reverse complement strand
GTTCAGTCCGCGCCGCACGGGCGATGTTGTCGGTGCCTTCAACCGGTCTCTGCCTCTGGCGCTGCTCGCCATGATCCTCACCGTATTGATATCTGTGGCGGCGGGTTTTGGCTTTCGCAAACGCTTCCGCGGTTCGTCTGTGATTTTCTACATGGCCATCGCCAGCCTGATTGTTCCTGGCCTCGTTCTTTCTATTGGAACACTGGTGACCTTCCGTTATCTCGGCCTGCCAGCCGCATGGTACACCTCAGCCCTTGGAACGCATCTTTCCTGGTGCCTGCCTTTTGGCCTGCTCATCATGTTCGCAATTCTGGGGCGCCTCAGCCCGTCCTACGAGGAGGCAGCCTATGACCTGGGTGCCAGCAAGTGGCAGTCGCTCAAGGATGTCGTCATCCCCATCGTCTTCCCCGGCATGATTGCCGTGGCGCTGTTCGGCTTTACGCTGTCCTATGATGAGTTCCCGAGAAGCTGGCTGACCGTGGGGTCCAAGAACACCTTGCCGCTGGAAATCTGGACAATGACCACCAACGTCACCTCGCCGGCCCTCTACGCACTTGGTGCCGTCACCACCTTCGTATCGCTGATCGCCATCGGGCTGGCACTCGGTTCCATCATCATGATTCAACGCAAACGTTCCCGCCAGAAGTAGCAACATGCAAGACAACACACAGTCCGGCGAAATCCGCCTCGTCAACATCACCAAGACGTTTGGCACGTCCCACGCCGTCAAGGATATCAACCTGACCATTCCGCAGGGCTCCTATTGCTGTCTGCTCGGCCCGTCGGGCTGCGGCAAGACAACGATACTCCGCATGATTGCGGGTCACGAAACGCCGACATCCGGCGAAATCTACATTGGTGACCAGCCGGTTGTTGGCAAGTCGCCAGTCGAGCGTGGAACGGCCATGATGTTCCAGAACTATGCGCTGTTTCCCCACCTGTCTGTGCTCGACAACGTGGCCTTCTATCTGAAGATGCGCAGTGTCGGCAAAGACGAGCGCCGCACCAAGGCCGAAGAGATGCTTCACCGGGTGCAGCTTCACCACTTGCGGGACCGGATGCCAGGCCAACTCTCCGGTGGCCAGCAGCAGCGTGTTGCATTGGCACGCTCATTGATTACCAATCCACGCGTGCTTTTGTTGGATGAACCGCTGTCGGCACTTGATGAATTCCTGCGGCTTCGCATGCGCGGCGAATTGAAGAGCCTGCAGAACGAACTCGGTATCACCTTCGTTCACGTGACACACACGCAACCTGAAGCCATCGCCCTTGCCGACATGGTGGTGGTCATGGACACAGGTGTGATTGATCAGGCGGCAACCGCCAATGAAATTTTCAACAGCCCGAAGACACCCTATGTGGCGCGATTCATGGGCGGCCAGAATGTGCTGACCGGCACCGTCGAAAGCAGCAAAGGTCGGGTGGTCCGGCTCAAGTCGGTAGACGGGTCTGTTTTCGAAGCCCCGGCTGGCGACACAGCCGTCAAATCAGGGGCACCGCTCTCCTTTGCCATCCGCAGGGATCGCATCAAACTCAAGAAGCAATCTGGAAATCAGGCGGCTGGCGTCAATGAACTGGCGGCCAAAGTACGCGCCACTGAGTATCAGGGCAGTTTCGTGAAGGTGACGCTTGATGCAGGCAACGAAGCGTTTGTCGCCAATGTCTCAGACAGCGATTATTTCAGGGAACCGGTTGATCGCGGCGATGCGGTAATTGCGTCCTGGGCGGCGGCGGATGTGCATACATTGTCGAAGGTCGACCAAGGTGCAAAGGGCGACCTCGACTCGTCCCATTGATGGTAGCCAGAGTATTTTCGGAGCAAGGATGAGATGACCCGTATCGTTCATGTCGCTGCAGCCCAGATGGGGCCGATCGCGAGGTCTGAAACCCGCAAGCAGACGGTAAGCCGACTGGTCGCGATGATGCGTCAGGCCAAGGAGCGTGGTTGCGAACTTGTTGTTTTCACGGAAATGGCGCTGACGACGTTTTTTCCACGCTGGCTGATCAGTGATGAGGCTGAACTTGAGAGCTACTATGAAAAAGCAATGCCGGGGCCAGAGACGCAGCCGCTTTTTGATGTCGCAAAAAATCTGGGTATTGGCTTTTACCTGGGCTATGCTGAACTTGCCCATGAGGATGGCCGCAAGCGCCGCTTCAACACCTCCATTCTGGTTGGCCGGAACGGCGAAATCATCGGCAAGTACCGCAAAGTTCACCTGCCCGGCCACGCTGAACCGCAACCCAACCGCACGCACCAACACCTTGAGAAACGCTATTTCGAGCCCGGCAATCTGGGCTTTCCAGTATGGCGCGGCTTTGGCGGTGTCATGGGCATGTGCATCTGCAATGACCGACGCTGGCCCGAGACCTATCGCGTCATGGGCTTGCAAGGTGTCGAGATGGTGATGCTCGGCTACAACACGCCGTTCGACCATACGGGCCATGCGGACATTGATGGCCTCACCATGTTCCACAACCACCTCTCGATGCAGGCCGGTGCCTACCAGAATTCAACATGGGTCATCGGCACGGCCAAGTGCGGCACAGAGGAAGGTTCGAAGATGGTGGGGCAGAGCGCCATCATTGCACCCTCCGGGGAGATCATCGCCCAAGCGGTTT
>JANONM010000098.1:0-6091 GCA_031420855.1 Hyphomicrobiales bacterium | reverse complement strand
ATTTCATTTGTCAGTATCCCGCCGCCGCCCAGAAGTACAAGACAATAATGGCTGCTTGCCTGGACTGGCTTGCCGTCACGCCGTGAGGGCGTTGTGTCGACAAACTTCATGTGGTAATTGCGGGCCAAATCCACAACCTTCAAAACAATGCTCAGTTTTTCTGGAAGCGGTAAAAAAAATTGAGATGTTTTTTCTGCAATGAAACAGGTTTTCAAAATATTCTTCAAGGCTGAGGACACGCGGCCTTTTTTCGTGCTGATTTGCCTGCTGATCGGTGGCGCTGCCGAGGCAGCCGGGTTCAGCACATTGCTGCCAGCCGTGACCGCCATGGCGGGTGGCGACAAGTCGGGGTCTTCACCGCTCAATGCCCAAATCAGGTCTGTCGTTGAATCCCTGGGCATCACGCCAAGCCTGGACAATCTCATACTGTTGATTGTGGGACTGATGGTTTTCAAATCCATCGTGTCGTTTGGCGCCTTGTCATATGCCGGCATTTCAGCGGCACGGGTTGCCAATGCCCTGCGTCGCCGATTGATCGGTGCCATCTTCAAGGCGCGATGGAGCTTTTATGCCGAGCAAAGCGGCGGCCGTTTTGCCAGCGCCATCAGCAACGATGTGGGGCGGGCCGGCGATGCCTATGTGTTGGCGGCGCAAATTGTTTCCTATTCCATCCAGGTGGTTTCTGCCGCAATTCTCGCCCTGTTGCTGGATTGGCGCATCGCACTGGCAGGACTCGTGGTCGGTACGGCTGTTGCGCTGTTGCTGAATTCACTGGTGCGCATTGCACGCCGTGCCGGGTTCAAGCAAACCGATCGCACAACCGACCTGACAATTTATTTGATGGACATGCTCAACAACATCAAGCCGCTGAAAACCATGCAACGCTATGATGCGCTGCTGGGAAATCTTGCGCGAACACTCAAGCTTCTCAAAAAATCGCTGATAACCCGTGAGTTCGCGAGCGTGGGGTTACGTGAGGGCAACGACGCCATCATGGCGATTGTGCTGGGTGTTGGCGTCTATTTTGCAACCAGTAAACTGAACACACCGTTGCCAGAACTTGCCCTGAGTGGAATGGTTTTTCTGCAAATCATCCACAGCATTTCCCGCCTGCAGAAATTTCTCGTTGTCTCAGCCCAGGTTGAAGGTGCCTATGTGCGCGTCGAACAGCTGATTGCCTTTGCCGAAACCCAGAAGGAATCTGCTGGAGGAACGAAGCTTCCTGAAACCGACAAGGTTTGCCGGTTTGAAGATGTGAACTTTTCCCATGACCGCACAGAAGTGTTGCGCAACGTGAATATGGCTTTTGAGCCAGGTCGCCTGACGGTTTTAAGCGGCCCTTCGGGTTCTGGAAAAACCACCATCATTGACTTGCTGATTGGCCTGCATTCAGTGTCCTCGGGCCGCATCATGATTGGTTCGCGACCAATCGAGGAAATTGATACAATCGCTTGGCGAAAGAAAATTGGTTACGTGCCCCAGGAACTCAGTTTGTTACATGAAAGTGTGCGCACCAACATCTCATTTGGCGATACAACAATCAGCGATGCAGAAATCCTTGTCGCAATTGAAAAGGCTGGGGCTGGCGACTTTTTGCGCTCGCTGCCGGAGGGACTTGATACCAATGTCGGAGAAATGGGCGGCAAATTGTCGGGTGGTCAGCGACAACGCATCTCACTGGCACGCGCACTTGTTGGAAACCCTGCCATTCTCATCCTGGATGAAGTGACAAGTGCGCTTGATCCCAAAACCGAGGCAGAAATCATCAAAAACATCGTTGAACTAGGTAGCGAATATACCATCATCGCCATAACCCACCGCCCGGCCTGGACCAGGGTGGCAGATCATCTGTACACGGTGGCAGGTGGCCAAGTCAGAAGATCAACTGCAAAAAAACAAAAACGCTGAGTTTACATTCGTTCAAATACGCCGAGCCAAGCCCCGCCGGTTTTTGGAAATGGTGGTTTGCCTTGCGGATAGCCACAGCTTTCCCAAAGCAGTTTGAAACCATGTTGTTTGGCGACTTCATCCGGATCAACCACTTCCCAACTGTAGCGCCAACGGAACAGGCGATGTTTGTGAAGTTCCCGCTTGGGCATTCGCAGAACAAGGGTGGTGGCGCATTTCTCAAGTATCTTGCCCAGCACTTCGGGCTGGTTCGGAACTTTTTGCAAAACTGCCATCGCAATGACTGCTGTTGCTGCACAAAATCGTCAACCCGATCATCATGGGTCTTTTGTTTTTTGGCGTGTTCACGCCCATGGGCGTTGTGATGCGGCTGTTCGGGGTGGACTTCCTGCAAATGCAGAAAAACCCGCGACTGAAAGCCATTGGAACATCAAACGGGATGACGGCATTGCCGACAGTTCCATGAAAAATAAATTTTAGGAGTTTATACAATATCATTCATCGCTGAACTTTGGTCATTCCTCCGTGCACGGAAGAAGATGTGGGTGATGCCGATCATTCTGGTGGCACTTCTGCCTGGCGGTCTGGTGATCCCCACCAAGGGCTCTGCTGTAGCGCCCTTCATTTATACGATATTCTGACTGGCCTCTGCGATGATCCTGTTTCCTTCATCGGTGACGTGCGCGTGATCGACAAGGAGATAAGTGTTTCCGTTAATCGCGTTTGAAATGGCCCTGCTTTTCTTGGTCTGGAAAACACTAAAGCTTCTTGCGCCCTATTCCAACAAGCTAAACTGCAACTTCGCCAGCTTGGCGTAAAGCGCCGACTTTTTCATCAGTTGGCCATGGGTGCCTTGGGCGAGGATTTTGCCTTTGTCCATGACGACGATCTTGTCGGCGTTGCGCACGGTGGCGAGGCGGTGGGCGATGACGAGGGTGGTCCGGCCTTGCGTCAATTTCTCGAGTGCTTGCTGGATCAGGGATTCGCTTTCGGCATCAAGGGCGCTGGTGGCTTCGTCGAGCAGCAATATGGGGGCATTGCGCAAGATGGCGCGGGCAATGGCAACGCGTTGGCGCTGGCCGCCTGACAAGGTCACGCCGCGTTCGCCGAGAATGGTGGCAAGGCCCAAAGGCAGCGCGTTTGCGAATTCATCGACGCGGGCCGATCGTGCCGCTTCCTCCACATCGACATCAGATGCTTCGGGCCTGCTGAAGCGGATGTTTTCGGCAATGGTGCCGGAGAAAATCACCGGGTCTTGCGGCACCGTGGCTATCTGGTTGCGCAAGGTTTCAAGCGTCAGCTTGTCGATGGCTTGGCCATCAATGCTGATCACGCCCGATTGCGGATCATGAAAACGTTGCAACAAATTGAAGAGGGTGGTTTTGCCTGCACCTGAGGGTCCGACGATGGCTACAACCTCACCTGATTTGGCAGAGAAGCTGGCAGCATCCAGCACGACCGCACTTGGCCTGGCGGGATAGGTAAAGGATACTTTTTCGAATTCCACTTGGCCTTTACTCGGGTTGGCCAACTTCACTGGCGTGGCGATTTCCGGAATCGCAGGTTTCTCATCGAGCAATTCAGAAATGCGTTCGGCAGCACCGGCAGCCAACTGGATTTCGCCCCACACCTCGGATAGTTGGCCCAGCGCACTCGCTGCAAAAACCGCGTAGAGCACGAACTGGCTGAGAGTTCCTCCCGTGATCGTGCCCGCCATCACATCGCGGGCACCGTTCCACAGCAACAAAACGATTGCCCCCAGCGAAACCAGGATGATGGCAAAGGTGAGGATAGCGCGGGCCGTGGAGCGTTTGCGCGAGGCCTCGAAGGAAGTTTGGGTGGCTGCTTCAAACGTTGCGATGGTGGCTTTTTCTTGGGTGTTTGATTGTACAGTTGTGATGGCGGAGAGGCGCTCCTGGGCAAAGGCCGCGGACTCGGCCAAGGCATCTTGCGACAATCTTGAAAGCTTCCGCACCCGCCTGCCATAGAAAATCAACGGCAAGACGATGAGTGGTATGGCCAAGGCGGCAAAGCCTGCCATGCGCGGACTGGTGTAAACCATCATGACAACAGCGCCTGCAAACATCACGAGATTGCGAAGCGCAATCGATGCCGTGGACGAGAAGGCCGATTTGATTTGCGTGGTGTCAGCGGTAAGCCGCGATACCACTTCGCCGGTTTTCTGGGCTTCATAAAAAGCTGGTGTCAGCGATGTGAGATGGCGAAACAATTTGTCGCGCACATCGGCAACAACCCGCTCACCAATCCAGCTCACCAGATAAAACCGCGAGGCCGAAGCTGCCGCCATGACAGCGACAACCAGGAACATCATGAGGAAATATTGGTTCACCAGTTCTGCGTTGGCTTGCGTGAAGCCATGATCCAAAACCCGGCGCACGGCAATGGGTATGGTCAAGGTGGCGATTGCTGCCACCATGAGGGCCAGCAGGGCCAGGGCGGCTTGCGGCTTGTATTGGCCCAAAATCGGCAGCAAGCGCGCCAGAGGCCTGAAATTGCGGGATTTGCCCCGGCGATTGCTCTCGTGAATAGGGGGATTGCTCATTAATCAAATGCCTCTGTTGAGGCCCTTGCCCCGCTCGTTGCCATCCTATATAGACCCGCCAAATTCAAATTCATCCCCCTGTCTTCTTTTTTGGAAGGCTGGTCATTTGCAGAGTAAGAATCATGAAATCCGGTATCCATCCAGACTATCACCCCATCACCGTTGTCATGACCGATGGCAGCAAATTTGTCACCCGCTCCACCTATAACAAGCCCGGTGCAACCTTGAGCCTCGATATCGATCCCAAAACCCACCCGGCATGGACAGGCGGCCAGACAACCATTCTCGACCGTGGTGGCCGCGTCTCGCGCTTCAACCAGAAATTCGCGTTTTTGAAGAAGTAAGAGTTTAGCGCATCGGGCGGTCAGTTAAATCCAAAAATCACGTCATTCCAAATCGCTTACTCCGCTGCGCTGCGTTACGCGTTTGGAATGACGAAACAAAATTGTGGTTCATTACAATTGACCGCCCGATATTCTGGCGGCAATTCAAAACGAAAAACCCGGCCTTGGCGGCCGGGTTTTTTGTTGGGTGTTGCCAAGCTTTTCACCGCGCCGCAAACGCCCGCGTCAGTTGATCGAGCTGCGATGCCACGGGATTTTCGTTGGCGGCTGCTTGTGGAGCAGAGGACTGCACCATGACATCCAGTTTCACAATGCGTTCATGCAAGCGCAGCGAACGGTCCACCAAATCAAGCAATCCCTGGGGCAGGGATTCAGATCCGGGGATTTTGTTGCCCGAACCAATATCATTAAGATTGACGCGGGACTTTTCGCGGGTGACGTCATCGCGGGTGACTTCGCCGGTTGTGATGGCCCGCTGCAACAGCAGCCATGAGGCAAGCTGCATCAGGCGTGTGGTGAGGCGCATGCTTTCGGTGGCGTAGGCAATGGCGCCGGGGCGATCCAGCATGCGGCTGTCATCGCGACCCCCACCATCGAGATAGTTGGCGGTTTCTTCGACGAGGCCCATGCCTTCCTTGAAAACTTTTTCAAATTGGTCCGAGCCTGAGAACCTGGTGAAAAAATCGACGGTGCCCATCTGGTCGTTGCGTTGGTTACGCATGCTTAACTTGTCCTTACCCACACACTTAAAATTTTAGCAGCTTGCCCGATCATATTCACATTCACTGTCAGGTCAAGCTGCTGGTTAACGGCATTCCACTGGTTGAGGAGCAAGAACGAGGCCAAAAAAAAGCCGCGAACGAGCGCGGCTTTGAGTTCAAACAGGGAGGCGTCAAACAGAGTGGACAGAAACCACTCGAAGAAGCCCAGATCGCTCTGGACTGATGACTAAGGTAAACAATAACGCTTACCAAAGGGTTAAGTGAAATCAGAAAGATTGTCGGTTTGTGTGCAACTTGACTGAATAAATAAAGGGTTTGTTAACACAGGTTAACAGGTTGGGCCGCTTCAGAGGTGCCGTTAACTTTTGAAAAACGCATCCGCCGCTGAACGCGAAACGCGCTTGCGTTGCATTTCAGATTGGATTCGCAAAATTTCCTGTTCCAGTGCGCCCACGCGCAATTGCAGTTCTTCAAGGCTGATGGCTTCCAGGTTTTCGCCCAGGACATGGACATGTTTGGGGCGTGGCAGATCATCTGGTTCCATGGTGTTGTCC
>JANONM010000097.1:0-3816 GCA_031420855.1 Hyphomicrobiales bacterium | reverse complement strand
GCTCCATCAGGCTGCGGCGGTTTTTCTCCAGTTTATAGGACGAGTCGCTCATGCGTGGGCCTTCCGCAATTGTTTCAGCACCACGTAGTTGAAGAATGATGAACACACCACCACTGTAAGGATGAGCAGCAAATAGGCGATGGCAGCGGACTGTCCATAGTCATTGGCCCGCCAGATGAAGAAGGAGTGCAGCGACATGGATTCGGTCGCAATGCCGGGGCCGCCAGAGGTCATGATATTGGGAAGGTCAACGATTTTGAAGGCTTCAATCATGCGAATGAGAATGACTGTCGCGGCAACCGGAACAATTTGCGGCCAGGTAATTTCGCGGAATATCTGAACACTTGATGCACCATCAACTTGCGCTGCTTCGACATGATCCCGTGGCACATTCTCCAAGGCTGCCAACATGCAGATGAAAATGAAAGGAATCCACTGCCAGCTGTCACCCACAATGATGAACCAGCGGGCGGCCCAGGCATCGGTGGACCAGGCCCAGTCATGCAGGCCGATGAATTCCCAGAAGGGTTTGAAGGGACCCTTGGTAATATCAAGGATCATCTTGAAAGCATAACCGACGCCCAAGGGCGTGATCATCAGGGGAATGAAGAAAATCACCCGGAAGAAATTTTTGCCTGCAATGGGTTGTGAGCACAGGAATGCCAATGCGGTGCCGATGACAAATTGAATGCCGCAGCCGACGATCACATAAAACAATGTAGTAAGAAGCGTTCCCCACTGGTTGCCCGATAGTAGAGTGAAACCCAGCAACAGGGCGATGAATGCGGCTCCGGAGGCGGAGATCAATCGGCCAATCATGCCGATCCATGTGGCCCCGTTTTTCAGGGAGCGATAAAGCCACCACAGGCAGGCAGCAATGACGACAGCACTGAAGAGCCAGCCGAAAATGCTCATGCTTTCAATGCGACCGAGAAAATGGACCTGTTCATTGCCAAGAAACTGTTTTTGAAAATTCTGCAGACCGACAAAACGGAACTTGAGTCCTTCGGGCGAGAACTTGACGCGGCTCAAGGCGAAAACAATGGAATAGAAGGTGGGGAAAATGGCGAATATCAAAATCAGGGTGACGGCTGGCGCAATAAAGAAGGTGCGGGAATGGCGATCAGCCCATTCGCTCCAGGATTCCTTGTAGATGATGTCAGTCGCTGCCACATTGTCCCCGGTGTGTGAAGCTGTTCAGAGTAGTATTCTTTGGAACCCGTAGCCGGCGGCCCTTCGAGGCCCGCGAAGATGCGGGCACCTCAGGGTGAGGGATACAAAACACACTCTTCAAGGTGCAATCAAAAATTCCTCACCCTGAGGTGCGAGCCCTTGCGAGCCTCGAAGGGCCGCCGACTACAAAAACAACAGGGCCGAACAAAATGTCCGGCCCTGCTTCACTAGATATTACTTCGTGCCGAGGGCAAGGCCCTGCGACTTGATCTGGGCATCACGACCGAAATCTTCGGTGATTTCTTCCCAGCCAGCTTCAATATTGGCCAAAGCTTCATCAACCGTGATTTCGTTTGCCAGGTAACGGGCAAGTTCGCGGTCCAGCACGACGCTGGAGTAAGATGCAGCACCTGGAAGCTTGAAGTCCGAAGCCATGTTCGGATTGTTCAATGCACTGTTGATGGCACCGAGATAGTTTTCGGCAGATTCTTTCGAGAAGCCTGCCTTCACCCACAGATCCGGGCTGCTGAGCTGTGACAGACGATAGGGGTTATAGCCGGTCTTGCCGATTGTGACGTCGACATTGGATTGAGCGGCCTGGTTCATATAGGACAGGAAATCATAGGCAGCCTGTTTTTTCTTGGCATCTATCTTGGCATTGATGGCACCAGCCCAGCCGCCGAAAGCAGCGAAAGGCGCGTAGTTGATACCGTCAATAGAATGAGGTGCTGATTCCTTGGTTACCGGAACCAGCTTGCCGGTTGCCCGGTCCAGAACTTCAGTCGAGCCAAGGGCGGCAATCGCATAAAGCTTGTCCTTGATGGCTTCTGAGCCCTTTTCAATCGACATCGGGCCTGGATCACCCCATTCGATCAAGAGACCGCAACGACCAGCTGTGAACAGGCCGCGCGTATCACCAATGTCCATGTTCAATTCTTCGGCAGGACCATACTTGCCGGTTTCCTTGTACACTTCAAAAGCCTTTTTCCACGCCGCGTTGTTGATGACGGGCTTCATGGTCGTGCCATCGAAGTGGAAACCTTGCGACGTGCCTTGGGTTTGCACATAGGGGGCAGCAATTGTCTGAATGGCAAAATAGGACTGGGCATTGCGTTTCTTGAAGATGCAAGAGCCGTAGTCAGCCACACCGTCGCCGTTCATGTCTTTGCCGTGGATGGCGGCAGCAACTTTCAGGTAATCGTCCCAGGTCTTGGGAGGGGTTTGGCCGTTGGCTTCCAGCACATCCTTGCGATAGTAGACCATCTGGAAGTCGCCATCGACCATCAGCATCTTGGTTTTGCCACCCACCTTCTGGCCGAATTCGCGGAAATAAGGTGCGATGTCAGCCGTGTCGATTTTGGTGTCCTTTGCAATGTAGGGATCGAGGTCTTCGAGCAGACCAGCAGCGTCAAGTTCAACGCCCCAGCCGGCCGCAAACACACCGACGTCAATCGAATTGGTGCCCGTGGTCCAGTCGGTCTGGATCTTCGCGAAAATTTCAGCAAATGGAACTTCACTGACAACGATCTTGGCGCCCGTGGCAGCGCCGAATTCCACGCCACGCTCGGCAAGGCGTCCGGCGATAACATAGCCGGGGCGTGTCAGGATGTTGATGGTAATGCCATCATATTCACCGGCGGATGCCGTGGCGGCGATGCCGCAAAGGGCTGTACCGGCAGCCAAAGCGCCGATCAGGTATTTGTTCATTGGTAGTCCTCCCGTTGTTGAACTTATCCACGGGAGCAGCATTTTCTGGCTCCAGCGAATTTCTTGGGTTCCGTCTCCCCTTTTATGGGGCGTTAACATGCAGCTTTGGAAAGTCCGGAACTGTTATTTCAATTCATTGCGTATTTTTGCAACATCGGCAAGAACTTTCAAGAGTTGGTAGGGGGGCTTGAAGGTATTAGGTGGAAGAGGAAAGTGGGGGCTGTAAAGCTGGGCCCGTTTCGTTGTTAATTGTGCTGTTAGCGTTTTATTGAACTTGACCCACAAAAATTCGTATATTATATATTTGTATAACAAAAGAGGGAACGCCGTGCACTTAACCAATCTTCGCAAAGTTGGCGGGTCCGTGATGTTGGCGGTGCCAGGGGCTTTGCTTGATGTTCTAAATCTCAAAGCAGGTGCCGCCGTTGGTATCGCTGTGGAGGGTGGCCGCCTGATTGTCCAAGCTTCTCCAGCGCCCCGATACACGCTCGCTGAATTGCTGGCGGAGTCTGATTATTCAGAACCGCCTTCGCCCGAAGTTCGGGAGTGGCTTGACGCCGCCGCCGTTGGCAAGGAAATCTTGTGAACCGCGGCGATATTTATATGGTGTCGCTCAATCCAACAGCAGGCCGTGAACAACAGGGCCATCGCCCTGTACTTATCATTTCGCCTTCAACATTCAACGCTGCGACAAAACTACCAGTGGTTTTACCCATCACCAATGGCGGGGCTTTTGCGCGGCGACTGGGCTTTACCGTCGAAATAACAGGCATCAAGACCACGGGCCTCATCCGTTGCGACCAACCGCGTGTGCTTGACATCATAGAACGTGGTGGACGCAAAGTGGACAGCTTGCCAAGGGCATTGCTGGATGAGGTTTTGGCGAGGGTTGTAACTTTGTTTGAGTGAGAAACGCGTTTGCTGCATTGCAAATGA
>JANONM010000096.1:0-2993 GCA_031420855.1 Hyphomicrobiales bacterium | reverse complement strand
AGCATCAGCCGCCCTGAGGCGCTGGCCAGGGCCGAGGATGTTGCTGCACGTCTTTGCAAGTTGGCACCGGACTTGCCGCAACTATTTACATTGAATTCAACCATCGCCCTGGTCCGGCGGCGCCACGAAGATGCTGTCATGTGGGGTACGCTTGCCGCCCAGCGCTCGCCCACTGACAGCCGCGCTCACGGCTTTCTCGGCATGATGCTACTTTATGACGGTTGCCTGGAAGAGGCACTCTCCTCGATGAAACTTGCCATGCGACACAGTCCATACCCGGAAGTTTACCTGTATTACTACCAGGCCGTCATCAATCTCTGGATGGGCAAGTTGGACAAGGCCCTGCATCTTGCCGTCGAGAACGAATGGCTGGAGTATGACGAGTCCTACAGCACCGCCTACCTCGCGGCTGTTTATGGCATGCGTGGGGAGTACGGAAAGGCGCGGCAAACAGTGGCGCGGTTGCGCGAGACCAGTCCGGCATTCGGCCTCCACAATATCAGGCATTCGGAACTCTATCGTGAAGAAGACAGGCTGCTAAAACTCATCAACGTGTTAACGGATGCAGGACTTCAGGCCTAGGTGGAAGTTCCCGACGACAGCACCGCGTTTGATGTTGAGCCGATCACGCCAACTCCAGTTGCTGGCGCGCCGCACTTGCCAGAAAGGCCGACCTTGTCAGGCCACGCCGCGTCGCTTCGGCGTCAATGGCTTCCAGCAGGCCTGCATCAAAGGTGAGATTGGCCCGCACCGTGCGGCCTTGGTCCAGCACCACCGGAATCATCACTGCAACTTCATTGAGGGCCGCATCAATGGTTTCGGTTTTCAGGATTTGCGCCATGGCGCGGGCAGGTGGTGCGGTTTCGTTTTTCGTCTCGCGGTGGCTCAACCACTCCCGTGCGGCTGACATGGCATCGGCAATGGCGGCTTCCGGCGTGGGGCCAGCGCCATAGCAACCGGGCAAATCCGGCAGGCGCACGCCATAGGCCTTGCCGCTGCCATCGAGAATGCCAACATATTGCGTCATCATGTCCATCCTGCTTTTTTAGCAATGTCGCGGGCCACGCCGGGCGATAGTTCCCGGTGGCGCGGCACGATCAAGGTTATGTTGGGGTGCGAGGGATGTTCAAATTTGTCATGGCGGCCACCATGCAGCATTTTCCAGCCTTCTCGCTCCAGTCGGGCAATGATTTTGCGGGTGTTGGGTTCATTGCCCATGGGCGATCATTTAGCTTTAAAGGCAGGCGAAGTCAATTTCAAATGCGTATTATTATACGCATCTCAAAACGCCCAGGTAAACCCGCCCCGTGCCGTGTGCAGCACATCGCCACCGCGGATTTCGGCGTCGTAGCTTGTTGTGGCTTGCCAGTTCGTGGTGCTGGCGAGGGTGAGGCCTGCGCCGATGATGCCGCCGGCGCGTTTGGGTTCGAGGCCGGAGACGGCGAAGGGTGTGGCGGCGGCAACGTCGGCGAAGCTGGCTGTGAGGTCTCGGTTGTCGCCCAATACATCATAGACAAAGCGACCGCGCAGTTCTGGGGTGATGGTCATGCCGTCGCTTAACGTCATGGTGCTGGCCAGCCTTGCGCCGACATAGGCTTTCAAGGCATCGGTGTTTTCCGCGTCAACGCTGATCCCCAAACCGCCACCGCCTGCTTCGGTGAAGCTGTCACTGTGCAGATGGCTGTAGACAAAGCCGCCCGTGGGTTCGAAGAAGGCGGTGTCAGTGAGGGCAAAGCGCCGGGCCGCTTCAAAGCCGAGGTTGAAGCTGGTGGCGTCATAGTCTGCTGTGGCGGGAGTGGGCAAATTGACGAGACGCTTTGACTTGATGGTTTGGAAACTGCCTGTGGCGGAACCCGTGAAGGTCCAGTCGCCGGGATGATAGCTGGCATAGAGGCCCGCCTTGAAGGCCTGCAAGTCGCCCTTGTCGCCTGTCACATCTTGTTTTGAATTGAGCGTGCTGTAACCGACAGCCACCCCCGTCAACCATTCGCCGTCCGCATGCTCAAGGCCATAGGCGGAACTGAAGCCATCGGCGGCGAAACCGAAATTGCTTGCGGTATCGTCAAACGAGCCGTTGCGATAGGCGGATTTGCTCCAGGTGCTCCAGCCATCGCCAAGGCTGGCCTGCAAAGGTTCGCCGCCAAGCCCCGCCGCGATGATCGCACCATAGGCTCCGGCACTGCGGCGGCCACGCAACAGCAGCGTATCGGTAAAACCAAAACCATCGTCGAGCAGCACGGTTTGGAAGGTGGTGTGAAGATCACCGCTGAGCCAGCCAAGGCCCGCAGCACTCAGGCTGTTGGTGGCCTGGAAGGTGTCGGTGAAAAGATGCTCGACGTCAAAAATCAGGTTGTCGAGAACAGAAGCGCTCTGCCCACCCGTTCCGATTATAGCACCAGCAGGAACGAAAAAACTACGCGTTCTGTTGAACCCGACCAATACAATGCCTGGGCCAATCGTATCTTCGGTGCGGATAAATGTTACGTTGGTCCCGTTGTCTTGCCGGTTGAGCAGGGTCAAAGTCTGAGAGCCGATCACTGGCGTTAGCGCGTTTTGGACAATGGCAGCGTTTGGTCCCGTGAGTAGCGTGTTGAGTTGGTCCCGTACCGGCCCCGAACCACCGACACCAGACCCTCCCGGCAAGACAATTGTGGTAATCGTATCGCGATGGATCGAGGACAAACCTGTATAATTATCGGCACCTGATGTTGAATGAGTATAGAAGGCACATTGTGAAACGTCCGTTTCCTGTATGGTGATGCAAACCTGTGCCGCCGCATGTTCAACCGTCAGCGCCACGCCGAAAATCGCCAGTGCCAAACCGGATGCCGCCCCCCGCAGTCGACAATTGATCCCCATCAGCCCGTCTCCCAGAATCCCCAACGCAAGAAGAGACCGATACGAGGCTTTGTGTGCAAGCACAACTCAAACCGAAAGCCTTTCTGCCGCGCCCGTTGTTGTATGGCTATCGGATAGGGCAACAGAGGTGGGGG
>JANONM010000095.1:0-3976 GCA_031420855.1 Hyphomicrobiales bacterium | reverse complement strand
TCAATTTGCTGGGGGGCGATGAAATGGATATGGCTGTCCACGCCACCTGCCGTGATGATTTTTCCCTCGCCCGCAATAATCTCCGTGGACGGACCAATAATGATGGTCACGGCGTTTTGCGTATCCGGGTTTCCCGCCTTGCCAATGCATGCGATGCGCCCTTCTTTCAATCCAATGTCAGCTTTGTAAATGCCGGAGTGATCAAGGATCAGCGCATTGGTGATGACCGTATCCATGGCCCCTTCAGCCCGCGTCGCCTGGGATTGCCCCATGCCATCACGGATCACCTTGCCACCACCGAATTTCACTTCTTCGCCATAGAGCGTAAAATCTTTTTCTACCTCGATGATGAGATCAGTATCAGCCAGCCTGACCTTGTCCCCAGTAGTGGGACCATACATCTGGGCATAAGTGGTGCGGGAGATTTTAGCCATCAGAGTTCTCCCATGATCTTCTGTTGAAAACCAAACACTCGGCGAAGTCCACCCAGCGGCACCAGTGTCACGTCCCGTCTTTGTCCCGGTTCAAACCGCACTGCCGTTCCCGCCGCAATATCCAGCCGCATGCCCCGCGCCTTTGCCCGATCAAAACTCAGGGACTCGTTGGTTTCAAAGAAATGATAATGCGAACCGACCTGCACCGGCCGGTCACCCTTGTTGGCAACTTCGAGCCTCACGCGCGTCGCTCCAACATTCAGTTCAATATCGCCACTTCTGGTCATTATTTCACCGGGGATCATGGGAGCCTCTCAACGAATGGGGTGATGGACGGTGACAAGTTTTGTACCATCGGGAAAAGTCGCTTCGACCTGCACATCATGGATCATATCAGGCACACCCTCCATGCAGTCGGCCTTGCTCACCACATGGGCCGCCGCTTCCATGAGATCGGCCACACTGCGGCCATCCCGTGCGCCTTCCACAACATATTCGGTGATCAGCGCAATGGCCTCGGGGAAGTTCAACTTCACCCCGCGTACTTTTCTGGCCCGCGCCACGAGGGCGGCCATGGCCACCAGCAGTTTGTCTTTTTCGCGCGGTGTGAGTTGCATGTTTTTTCCTCAGAATGTCCAGGTCTTGGGCAGGCCATGGCAACCCACACAAACAGAAACTACCTGAATCAGGGTTTTCCGCAAATGAAAGCTGTCCCGCGCCAGCAGCCTTGCAACCAGCTTGCCATTCCAGAACGAGGCACCATCTTCTGGCCCCAGAACAGCCCGCAAACCATCCAGCTTCTGTTCAGCATCAGGTGCGATCATCAGCAAAGTGGCGCAGGCATGATTGTCACCGAATGTTGCTTTGGATCGGGGCCATTGCGGGCCAAGCCGAAAAGCTTCTGCATGGATCAGCTTCTCCGCCCGCCGAATGTTCCATTGATCGAGAACCGAAACCTTGCTGATCACTTCGCCCATTTCACGCCGCCCAAACACCATGGTCTCAACAGCCAGAAAGCGCGCCTCTTCGGCAAGTGACACATCAAGCCGTCGCTCCAGCGCACTGCCCTCAAAGAATATGCTTTCCTGCGGCAGCCAGAGCAATTCAGCCTTGCGACCAACTTTCAATGCAACATCCACAACAGCCGGGGGACCGAGTGTGCGATAAACCCGCTCCGCCGCTTGCGACGTCATGACCAGACTTGCCCCATCACCCAGCTCAGCCGAAATCGAAATCCTGTCGCCCCCCGCCAGTCCGCCCGACGTGTTGATGAAAATTGCTTCGTTTGATCCGCGCGGCAGCCGCAGCTTGGATGAACCAGCCTCCCGCAAGACAGCAACCCCATCCCGCTCCATACGCAACCGGATGTCGCCAACACTGCGCTGTTCAAGAAGGCGGGCGGTGGATGTCATGATCAGAGGTTACGGGATTGTGGCAATAAACACTACCTAATCATCATCCCCACTAACATGCACAATTGCAAAAACCGTCATTCCAAACGCCCGCGCTTTGCGGGCGATTTGGAAACCAGCTTTGCTGACGACAAGTTCACTTGTTGAAAGAAAGCGGGGTTCCAGCGCGAGTTCCGCAAGGGCTATGCTTGGCTGGAATGACGGCCGTTGAAGTGTGAGACAAATAGAATCTTTCTCCCGACAGTCATGCGCGTTGCTGGGAATAGCGGTGAGATCGGGTTTTCCCGATTTTCGAGAAGTTCAACACGCACGCCTGTGCTGCACCGCCATCCATAGCCAGAAACCACACCCCTCAACTTTCGCAACCCTGAACCTTCGCAACCCGGAACTTTCACCATCAGCCCCAAGTGTATTCGGCAAACACTGAAACGGCGATCAAACGCCTTTCAGCAAACAGCCCAGCGCCAAAACCACAAATGCAACGGCCATGATCCACACTGATGCAACCGGGATGAAAGACACCACCCCAAGTGCCGCCAAAGCAGCGACAATGGCGATAACAACAGCGATAATGAAAACGATATTCTTGGGCGCGCTCAATTCCATGTGGTTTCTCCCTTTGATTCCCGGATGGAGGTTAACACGGGCAGGAACAGCAGCATAGCAACCCAAAGATGCGGGAATTGCGGTGCATAAAGGCGTTCGGCAGCTTGCCCATGCATTTAACCGCGAACGCAAGACCATTTGGCTGGGGCGGGCAATAAATCTGCAATGGCGTCAGCGTGTTTTCCACGGCGCTGAACACTTAAGCCGCAAGGTCGGTGATGACCAATGACGTGCTGATTTCCGTGCCACTGTTCGTGTTCATGGGATACATCATCGAGCGCGCCAATATTCTTGATCGACTGTTCAGGTCGATCCAGCTTGCGGGGGCGTCGTGCTTTACGAACTCGCCACATCCGTTGAGCGATGAGCCTCCTCACGGTGAACCCCTGGTCAACTCATGACCGTCTAGTCAAACCTGCTCGACGTGTCAGTCTCGCAAGGCATGAGAAGTTTATGCCATTTCACTCGTGCATCGGGCCGCCCAGTTCTTCCCTTGGCGGCGGAAAGATGCGCCAACAAAAAGTGCCACGGCCCTTGCCGAGGTGCTGCTGATGTCCGACCAGCCTGAGCTTGCCATCACAGCAACCTGTTATTCTTTCGGTGGCGACGAAAGCTCTTCATCATTAAGCAGGATGGTTTCCCAATCCCGTCCACCGTGGAATATATTGTTGATGATCACGCTATCGCCCTTCACGAAATAAGCGATAACCGTATTGCGTTCGACAACGATAATTCTCAGGCCGTCCGTGATATCATCGCGAAGTCTCCCACGCTCTGAAAAATCAGCAAGGGCGTAACAAGCGTCGCGCAAACGTTCTGTGAAATTGAAAGCCACACCAAAGTTGCCGCTTGCATCTGCGATATATTGATACAAAGCAACAAGCTCAGCTTCCACCTCAGGTCTGAAAACGATCTGCTTGCTTTTCAAGCATGAGCTTTCAAATTCTGTTCGTGCATTTTCCTGAGACGATCAAAAACGTCCTCGGCTGGAATGCTTGGTCTTGGATCATCGATGGATTGCTGAATGCGGGCACGGATAGAAGCCAAACGCGCGTCATGCTCATCCTGTTGTCGCTGCCACGTTCGAAACGCTTCGCGCATCAGCTCGCTTGCCGATGCAAATTGACCGGAGGCAACGCGTTCCTCCAAAGTGCGTTTCATGGCAGGTGTGACAGTGATTGAGATTTTTTCTGCGGTGCTTGACATGGTGGGATAGTATCATACCAAGTGAAAATTGCAAATACTTTGAAGCAAGTCATCGCCGGGTTTTCTTCCGTTCGCAAAAAGCAAATCAAAGCCCGCGCCGGAAAATTGATTGCCGAAGAAATGGCCCTGCGCGACATTCGCAAATCCCGCGCCCTCACCCAAGAACAAGTCGCCAAACGCCTCGGTGGCAAATAGGTCTATGTGTCACGTCTGGAAAGCCGCTCCGACGTAAGAGTCTCAACCCTGCGCGACTATGTGCATGCGCTGGGCGGTGAGTTACAGCTGATGGTAACGTTTCCAGAGGGTGGGAAGGCGAGT
>JANONM010000094.1:0-10385 GCA_031420855.1 Hyphomicrobiales bacterium | reverse complement strand
GCGCCGGTCACCGCCTGATGAAATACCCTGCCCGCCCGGTTGCTGCACCGAATGGGTGGCATCAAAAATAACCGGTGCGCCGATTTCAGCCATGATCGGCAGGCTACGCATGTCGGAGACCAGGGTGTTGTAGCCAAAGCTGGCACCACGCTCTGTCAACATGATATTGGCATTGCCGCTCTCCGTGATCTTGGCCGCCACATTTTTCATGTCCCAAGGTGCAAGGAACTGCCCTTTCTTGACGTTCACCACACAGCCCGTTTTGGCCGCCGCAACCAACAAGTCGGTTTGCCGACACAGAAAGGCTGGAATTTGCAACACATCAACCACAGTGGCCAGTTCAGCGCATTGTCCCGCATCGTGGACATCGGTCAACACGGGCAATTCCAGCTGCTGTTTGATATCGGCAAAAACTGCGAGGGATTTATCGATCCCCAAACCACGTTGCCCTTTGAGGCTGGTGCGATTGGCCTTGTCGAATGATGATTTATACACAAGCCCCATGCCCAGCCGTGTGCAAATTTCCTTCAACCGGCCCGCCACCATGAAAGCATGATCGCGACTTTGCATTTGGCATGGTCCAGCGATGAGAGTGAGCGGCAAGTGATTGCCAAAACTGGCATTGCCGACGCATACAACAGGGTTAGGCTTCATTGGGCGTACACCAAAAATGTTCCAGAACCATGGGCATAAAGCTTGCCGGAAGCATCCGCAACCTTGGCTTCGGCTGTCAGCATGGTGCGTCCCGCATGCACAATCTGTGCTGTTGCAAAAATTGTCCCCGTTGCCATGTCAATTTTGCGGACAAACTTCACATTCAAATCCACAGTGCCATGGCCAACTTCACCGTTGAGTTTGGTGGCCACGCACCAGCCCAGTGCCGTATCAATCAATGCCGCAACAAATCCACCATGCATGCGGGCCATGGCGTTTTCAAAATGCGGGTGTGGTTCCGCGGAAATCACCACCCGGCCCGCCGAAATTTCAACCAGCGACTGGCTGAGCGTGGCCATCATGGGTGTGTTTCCAAGGCGACGTTGCACACGCGCCAATAGTTCCTGATCAATCATCTTGTTTTCCGACTTCGTTTCGCTTCAACTGCGTCTTCTTTTGCCGGCGGAAGTGTGGATGAAAACATTTCAGCTGGAATGGCTTTTGATATGGCCATGCGGATGTCACTGGCAATCTGGGCCGCGTCAAATACATCTGTCGCATGCCCGCGCAAGTCAAACTCCAGACCAACTGTCGAAATTTTGGCCAATTGAACCTGGGGTCCGGGATGACGCATGATCTTGGGATGGTTCGCAACAATATCATGGAGCGTCTTGGCCAAAAACTCAGCATCGGACTTGTGGTTGAAACTCACGTTGACGGCAAAACGTCCCACCGAATCCCGGTGCGTCCAATTGCGCACGGCTTGAGTGATCAGATTTGAGTTTGGAACGATAATCGTGCAACTGTCAAAAGTCTCAATCTCAGTGGACCTTACATTGATTTTTTTGACGATGCCCTCACCGTCGGCAATGGCAACCCAATCGCCCACACGCACCGGACGTTCGGCCAACAGGATAAGTCCGGAGACGAAATTATTGACGATGGATTGCAAGCCGAAACCGATACCAACGCCCAAGGCGCCAGCTACAATCGCGACGTTCGAAAACTCGACGCCCGCCGCTGACAGGGAAAACGCCAATGCAAGAAAGTACCCGAGATAGCTGGTGGCCGCCCGCAAGGAATTTTGCACGCCCTTGTCCAGATGGGTTTCACCCAGCACCCGCCTGTCGAGCCAGCGGGTAAAATAGCGCGTTGCAAGAATGCCCAAGGCAAGCACCAGGAATGCAATTGAAAGCCCTCCCGGTGATATGGTGATGTTGCCCAGCTTGAAGCCTTCTCCAATGGAAGAAACAACAGTGGAAAAATCAAACAGCACAACCGTCCAGAGGGCCAGCAGCGACGACACCGACAGCACAACCAAAAGCGCATCGGCGATCGTGCGGAACACCAGCACCAATCTGCCAATGCCCTGCTCACTCCAGCCGCTGACTTGCCGGATGAAAGCACCGGGCCGTGTATCCGTTGCCAACATGGATTTTGCCAGCGCATCGGCGAAGGCATGGAGTATGCCGAACACAACGATCAGGATTGCCGTGGTCAAAAGGTTGCCGGCAATAAAATACGCCAGTGCAATGAATCCGAAAATCAGTGCCAGCGCCGATATGACCAGCAACACCCAAAGCACCGGCAACAAGCGCAAGAACCACGCGAGATAGTAGGGTTTCTGGCCGTCAGCCAAATTCTTGGCTGCCTGCCGACGCACGATCAGCAAGCCAAAACCAACCAAAATGATCAGGACCAATGAGGAAAAGGCTGATTGGCCAATGGTAAAACTGACAGGCAGATTGTAACTGCCAGCAAGCTTGGAAATCTCTTCACCAAAACCATAGACCAGCGACGCCATGATAACGAGAACGGTAAGCAGTCTTGCCGCCGGACTGTCGATGGCAATCAGGCGACGTTCGGGATGATCTGGCGACGTTACAAAGTAGGCAATTCCCCCCTGCAAAACAGCGGGAAACAAGCCCCGCGCCGCAAACTCGGTAAATTGCAGAAGTTCGCTTGTCATCAGGCCTGCGGCTTCTAGCGAGACCCGCAGCAGGAAGTAACAAAGATAGGCCAGCAACAATAATTTGGCCACACCCCAGACCACCCGCCACAAGCGCAAAAGACCACTTTCCTGGCGTGGCTGGAATCTCAGCAATCCCATGGCATTGGCCAGACGAGGCAGGGCTATGGTTGTGAGCACCCACAAGCCCAGCAAGCCCGCTGGCAGGATGGCGAGATAAGTATAGTTTTGTGTGCTGTAATTATTGGCAAGGCTGTTCTTTAGCCGAACGGTCAAGGCATGCCAGAAATCCGCGGGTCCCTTCGCCATGCTCAGCCAAAGCCTCGGATCAAGAATGGAACGGCCGGGCTGGAAGATGCGTTGCAAAAACTGGCTGCGCTGGGTTTGGATCAAGCGGCCCTGTGCCTGCTCTGCTTCAACATTGATCAGCGTGTAATTCTTCTGCACCGCTTCCAGCCGCGCCAGTTGTGCCGCGAGCTGCCGCCGTTGCTGGGCGATGGCGGAGGTTTCCTGCTGGCCGTCGGCGGGCGGTTTTCCAAGTTGCTCAACTTGTGTCCGCACTTCGCTTAATGGATTGGCAACATCATCGGATGCAGACAGCGCCTTGGCCCGCACAGCTTCCAGCGCCTGGCGTTGCTGGGCGATGGACTCGTCCGTGGTGCTGAAGTTGTTTGGCAACGTCGTCAGCCGCCGCAATTCCTGTTGCAGCGACTGCGCATCGGTTTCCGCACTCTGGATCGTGCTTTCTTCATAGGCAAGGGCAGCAGGACCACAGCCGAAAACCAAAGCCAGCAACAGGCCGCCAACAAGCGAAAGTCGAACGGCCCCCATTACACCATACGGCTTTGCACCACCGCTGCTTCAATGAACGATGCAAACAGGGGATGCGGTGCAAAGGGTTTAGATTTGAGTTCCGGGTGATACTGCACACCGATAAACCAGGGATGGTTGGAGTATTCCACCGTCTCCGGCAACAGCCCATCCGGCGACATGCCGGCGAATTTCAACCCGGCTTTTTCCAGTCGTTCACGATAGGCCGTATTCACTTCGTAACGATGGCGGTGCCGTTCTGAAATGCGCGTGTCCCCATAAATTTGGGCGATATGGCTGCCTTTGCTCAAGGTCGCATCATAAGCGCCCAGCCGCATTGTGCCACCAAGGTCACCGCCGGATTTGCGGATTTCCAACTCGTTGCCCTTCATCCATTCCTTCATGGTGCCAATAACATGTTGCTGCGTGTCGCCAAATTCCGTAGAACTTGCATCCGCAATGCCACAGAGGTTCCGCGCGGCTTCAATGCAGGCCATCTGCATGCCAAAGCAAATGCCGAAGTAAGGCACATTGCGGGTGCGGGCAAATGTGGCGGCGCGGATTTTTCCTTCGGCTCCCCGCTCACCAAATCCACCCGGCACCATAATGCCATGTACGCCTTCGAGATAAGGTGCAGGATCTTCCTTTTCGAATATCTCGCTTTCAATCCATTCGAGATTGACCTTCACCTTGTTGGCAATGCCACCGTGGACCAAAGCTTCTTTAAGCGATTTATAGGCGTCGAGCAGGCCCGTATATTTGCCAACCACCGCAATCGTCACTTCACCTTCCGGCTGGGTGATGCGGGACATGATATCAGTCCAGATTGTAAGATCGGCAGGCTTTGGACTTGTGAGACCAAAGATTTCCAAAACTTCCTTGTCCAGCCCTTCAGCATGATAGGCCCTCGGCACATCATAGATCGACGCCACATCCAATGCCTGGATGACCGAGGTGGGGCGCACATTGCAGAACAGCGCAATCTTGCGACGCTCGTTCTCTGGAATTTCCCGATCAGCACGGCAAAGAATAATGTCGGGCTGAATGCCGATGGAGCGCAATTCCTTGACCGAATGCTGGGTGGGCTTGGTCTTCAATTCCCCGGCAGTTGGAATATAGGGCAGCAACGTCAAGTGGATGTAAAGGCAACTGCCCCGTGGCGCTTCCTGGCCAAATTGGCGGATCGCCTCAAAAAACGGCAAGCCTTCAATGTCACCCACCGTGCCACCGATTTCCACCAGCACAAAATCATGGTCATCATTGCCGGTGCCGATGAAATCCATGATCGCATCCGTCACATGGGGAATGACCTGTACAGTTGCCCCCAGAAAATCGCCGCGCCGTTCCTTGGCGATGATATCCTGGTAAATCCGCCCCGTTGTGATGTTGTCCTGCTTGTTGGCATGACGTCCGGTGAAGCGTTCGTAATGGCCCAGATCAAGATCGGTTTCCGCGCCATCATCGGTCACAAAAACCTCGCCGTGTTGATAGGGGCTCATGGTGCCCGGATCGACGTTGAGATAGGGATCAAGCTTCCGCAAACGGACCTTGTATCCCCGCGATTGCAGCAAGGCCCCAAGGGCTGCCGATGCGAGGCCTTTTCCGAGGGAAGAAACCACGCCGCCTGTAATGAAAATGTAACGCGCCATGGGAGATCTCAATAACCACTCCCGCGCCCGATTCGAAGCCCGATTCGAGGCGCGGTCATAAAATGCTGTGAATAGCCGTTGGAAAGGTAGTTTCGGTTTAGTTGTTGGTGGGTACGGCCGGAGCAGCTGGAGCTGCAGGTGTTGCTGGCACCGCTTCCTGACCCAATTTTGGCAAGACACCGCCATCGGGGGTCACTGGCGTAACCTGGCCATCGGCTGCCGGAGCCGCTTCAAAAACCGATCCGGAAGGGGCCTTGCGGGTGGCCAAAACCGTCAAGCCAACGGAAGTGATAAAAAAGGCAAGGGCCAAAACCGCCGTCGCCCTCGTCAAACCATTGCCCACACCGCGCGCCGTGAAAAGATTGCCGCCACCACCGCCACTACCCCCAATGCCCAACGCCCCACCTTCCGACCGTTGCAGCAGAATTGTGCCAATGAGCAGCAAGGCAATGATCAGGTGGACGACGAGGAGAACAGTTTGCATGGTTGGATTCCGATTTATTGGGGCGTATAGCCGATTTCAGAGGCGTTTAGCCATTAACTGGGCGTGACGCAACCGAGGAACAAGCCTTTCATGCAAGATCGGTATCGAGCTTATACCGAAAGGTGCAACAAGCCGCCCCTTCCATGATCGTCTGCTTCCGCTCCAGTTTCATCCGCGGATCATAGCCTTCGCAGAAACTGCCATCACGGTTGCAAGACAAGAGATGACCGATTTTGCCAAGGCCCATGGCTTTGTAGGTCTCCGCATATTGACAGCGGGTAACGTTAAAATCGAAGCGGGAATCAGATGCTTCCAGAACTTCGATTTCGAGGGAACCGTTGCTGGTCCAGAGTTCATAGAGCTTGATAAAGTCCCCCATGGAAGGCTGGCCACCCGGTGCCTTGGCGGCAAAGGCCTTGCCCTCTGCGATGGCGGCTTTTCGAATGGCGGCATCAAGAATCGACGCCGCTTTTTCCTCCCCCACCTGCACCACCATTTCCGCATAGATCGGCCCGATGACTTCCGCCTGCATGCGGCGTTTCAACAGAACCGGTACTTCCAGTGGCGTCTCAGGTCTCACATATAAGCCTTTATGATACCAATGAAATCTGACGCCTTGAGGCTGGCTCCACCGACCAGGGCACCATTCACATTGGCGGCCCCCATGAGCTCCACGGCATTGGATGGCTTCACCGAACCGCCATAGAGAATGCGGGTTTTCGGGCCTTCGTCGCCCATGATTTTGCCCAGTTCTGCCCGGATATGGCTATGGGCTTCTGCTACTTCCGCCGTTGTTGGTGTAAGGCCTGTACCTATCGCCCAAACTGGCTCATAGGCAATCACACTATTCACAGCAGTAGCTCCTTCAGGAATCGAACCTTTGAGTTGCGTAGTCAACACATCGAGAGTTTTGCCACCCTTGCGTTCATCCAAGGTTTCTCCAATGCAAATGACGGCAACGAGACCTGCCCGATGTGCGCCCTTGGCCTTGGCAGAAACCGTGGCATCAGTTTCCTTGTGATTGGTGCGGCGTTCCGAATGACCGACCAGAACATAAGTGGCACCAGCATCTTTCAACATTTCAGCTGATGTATCGCCCGTGTGGGCACCAGAAGCTGCGGCATGACAGTCTTGGCCACCCACTTTGACTCTCGAACCCTTCATCACGCCTTTGACTCGGCGCAGCAGCGTGTCAGGGGGGCAAACCAGAATGTCACACTTGGTTTTGACACCCCGCATCATGCCGGCGAGTAATCGGGGCTCGCGCAACATGGTGGTTGTGCCGTTCATTTTCCAGTTGCCAGCCACAAGTGGCTTGATGGTGCTTGACATGCTTGTCCCCAATAAGAGTTTGATAGCGCTGTCCATAGCCCGCTTTTTGCCAAACCGAAACCAGATTTTGCAGCTACCTCAAAGCCAATACCCATGTTAAAGGCTTTTTGAATCAGTCCTGAGGGACATTGTTATTGAGGTTACGAAAATGATGGAAGCCCTGCGCAATGGCGCAAAAAGCTGGGTGGCAAAAGCCCTTTTGGCCATTCTGGTTCTGAGTTTCGCTGTTTGGGGAATACAAGACACGTTTCGCGGCTTCCAGGAAGCTGATATAGCTGAAGTCGGTGATGTCCCAATCGCCGCCGAAACTTTCCGTGTTGAACTCAATAGTTCGCTGCAAAATTTGCAGCGCCAGACCGGCGGCAAGATGACGCTTGAAGATGCCCGCAAGTTCGGCCTCGACAAACAGGTTCTGGACCGCTTGATCAGCACAGCGTCCTTGCAATCTTTGGGCGACCGCCTCGATGTGCAAATCTCCGAGGACTACATAAAATCCCGTGTCATGGAAAATAAGGCCTTCCACAATTCGTCCGGCAAGTTTGATCCCGCCGTTCTCAAAAGTATTCTTGCGCAGAATGGCTTGAGCGAAGCTGGTTACGTGGCTGACCAGAAGAATGCCCAGCTCCGCGCTTCATTGACCGGAATTGCCAGGGAAAACATTTCTGTTCCAAAAACCCTGGCCGACGCCATGTTGCGTTACCGCGATGAAACCCGCGATGGCCGCTATTTCACCGTCACAGTCAGCGAAGCCGACGTGCCAGCACCGACCGACGATGACTTGAAGAAACAATATGATTCCACTCCTGCCGCCTACACGGCACCGGAATATCGCGGTATTGCCGCCATGAAAGTCGAACCCGGCGACATTGCCGCCAAGATTGAAATTACCGATCAGGAAATTACCGAGTCCTATGAACTCAACAAGCCGGATTATTTCACGCCGGAAAAGCGTGACATTATCCAATTGTCATTCGCCGACTTGAAAGCCGCAGGAGCCGCCAAGGCCCGCCTTGACAAGGGTGAGGACATCATGGCCCTGGCCACTTCCCTTGCGATGAAAGAAAGCGACATCCTGTTCAAGGACAGCCTCAAGGAAACCTTCCTCGATGAAAAAATCGGAGAGGCTGCATTTGCGCTGAAAGAAGGCACTGTGAGCGCTCCCGTTCAAGGCTCTTTGAATACTGTTTTGCTCAAAGCCTCAAAAGTTGTTCCCGCCAAACAGGCGACACTTGCAGAGAGCAAGGCAACAGTCCGCCAAAAAATCCAGTTGGAAAAAGCCCGCGATGAAATCCAGTCGATTTATGATGCCGTGGAAGATGCCCGCGCCCAGTCCACCAAGTTTGAAGACATTGCAGCCAAAGTCGGCATACCGCTGACAGTCGTGCCCAGCATCAACGCTGTGGGCATCGACAAGGCCGGTGTGGAAGTTGTGCTGCCCAACAAGGATGAATTGCTGAAAGCCGCTTTTGAAGGCGAAGCGGGCGTGGAAGCCGATCCCTTGAGTTTTGCTGATGGTTACGTCTGGTATGAAATTCGTGAAGTTGTACCAGCCGCAGTCCGCCCGCTTGCCGAAATCAGGGACGTGGTGAAGGCTGACTGGGTGGCGGAAAAGTTGCGCACCATTGCTGGCGACAAGGCCAAGGCGATTGTTGCCAAGGCCGCAGGCAATACACGGCTTGATACATTGGCCACGGAAATGAATGCCAAAATCCTCGCCGTGAACGGCATCAAGCGCAATCAGACCTCTGAGGCTTTTGACGGCATCTCGGCGCTCGCCTTGTTTAGCGCACCTGCCAACACGTTGACCTGGGCACTGGAAGGCGACGGCAAATCCGCCCGGATTATTGAGGTGTCCAAAGTAACCCCTCCAGCCATTGTTGCTGAAAGCCAGGAATTGAAAGACACCACCCGCAATGGATTGGGCGGCGATTTGCTCGAAGGCTATCTCGCTGCCGTGCGCGAGGCCACCAAAGTGACGGTGAATGACGAATTGTGGCGAAAGATCAGTGGGCCCTCGACCACACCCTGATCCCCATCACATTGTCCGAAGTCAATCATCATGAGTACAACGCCAGACTACGAAACATTCCGACAAGCCTATGAACGCGGTGAGGCGCAAATCGTTTCTTCGCGTCTTGTGGCTGATCTTGAAACGCCAGTCTCGGCCATGCTCAAACTGTCGCGCAATGCCCGCTATTCATTCCTGCTGGAATCAGTTGAAGGCGGCGCGGTGCGCGGGCGCTATTCCATCATTGGTCTTGCGCCCGATGTGATCTGGAAAAATCTCGGAGCCAAGGCCTTTGTCAATCGCAAGGCCCTGTCCTTGCCCGATGGTCCGTTCACGGAAGAACCGGCAGATCCCCTCACGTCGTTGCGCAACCTGCTGGCAGAAAGCCGCATCGCCCTGCCCGAAGATGCGCCACCCATGGCGGCAGGGGTTTTTGGTTACATGGGCTATGACACCGTGCGCCTGATGGAGCATCTGCCCAACCAAAATCCGGATGTGCTGGGCCTGCCGGATGGCATCATGATCCGCCCCACGGTCATGGCGATTTTTGACAGTGTGCGCGATGAAGTAAATATAACTGCACCCGTCTATGTGGAAAATGGGGTCACAGCAAAGTCAGCCTACGCCCGCGCCACCGAACGCATATCGGATGTGGTGGACGCATTGGATCGTCCCCTCGACATGACATTGCGCGAGTCTGATACCCCCGCCATCAAACCGCAGACGTCCAACACCACGCCTGAAGAATACAAGGCAATGGTATTGACGGCGAAAGAGCACATTGCGGCAGGAGACATTTTCCAGGTCGTCTTGTCGCAACGTTTTGAAACTGAATTTGCCCTGCCACCCTTTGCACTCTATCGGTCACTGCGGCGCATCAACCCCTCACCCTTTCTGGTGTTCCTGAACTTTGGTGATTTCGCGGTTGTCTGCTCAAGCCCGGAAATTCTGGTGCGGGTGCGGGATGGCAAGATCACCATCCGGCCCATTGCCGGCACCAGGCCTCGCGGCGATTCTCCCACCCGGGACAAAGAGTTGGCGGAAGAACTGCTGGCCGATCCCAAAGAGCGGGCCGAACATTTGATGCTGTTGGACTTGGGCCGTAATGATGTTGGCCGTGTCGCCGAAATCGGGTCTATCAAAGTCACCGACAAATTCATACTCGAGTACTACAGCCAGGTCATGCACATCGTTTCCAATGTCGAAGGCAAGCTTGATCGCAAGCACGACGTGATTGATGCCTTGCAAGCGGGTTTCCCGGCTGGCACCGTTTCAGGTGCACCAAAAGTCCGCGCCATGCAGATCATTGATGATCTCGAAAAACACAAGCGCGGCATATATGGCGGATGTGTCGGTTACTTTTCAGCCGATGGCGAAATGGATACCTGCATCGTGCTGCGCACGGCCATCGTCAAAGACGGTAAAATGTATGTGCAGGCCGGTGCCGGCGTGGTGGCCGATTCCGTGCCGGAGAATGAA
>JANONM010000093.1:0-9509 GCA_031420855.1 Hyphomicrobiales bacterium | reverse complement strand
AAAATTGCAGTGCAGTTCAGAAACCTTGGCAGGCCCAATACTGAAACCGCGCATCCCCGCCTTGTCGATCAGCTGCCAGGATTTCTCTCCCGGCGGGTTTTTGAAGGTTGAACCACCGGTCCGGCTCTTGATCGGTTGCGTGGCCTCGCGGCTCGCCGTGATCTTGTCCATCGCTGCAAGAATATCCGCAGGAACACCTGGCCTGCCTTGCAACAATGCTTGCGTGAAGATCAAACCTTCAGAGGCACCACAATGCCGATAGGTGTATTTCATGTCAGCGTTGTTCAGCACCAGAATATTTCCCCGGCGATCAACGGCCCGTGCTTCGACCAGCACGTCCTTTGTCTCACCACCATAGGCCCCGCCATTCATGCGAAGCGCCCCGCCAATGCTGCCCGGTATACCTCTCAGAAAGGTTAACCCATCGATACTATTGTCAGCGGCAAAGCGGGCAACCCGCACATCCGGCACCGCCGTTCCTGTGCGAATACGGTTCCCCGCTTCCAGACTGATGTCAGAAAAACCGCGCCCCAGCCGCACCACCAAACCCGGCACCCCCCCATCGCGCACCAGCAGGTTCGATCCCACGCCGATGACGATTACGGGAACATCATCCGGCGTGCCCCTCAAGACCTCAGCCAAATCTGCTTCGTCAGCCGGTGCAAACAACACTTCGGCTGGTCCACCCGTGCGAAACCATGTCAAGTCGGCCAGCGGTGCATCAGCTTCAAGCCTGCCCCGCGCCGTTGGCAAGCGTTTTAAAAGAGCCTGTCCATTCAGTGTCATAGCATAAAACCTTAATCCAGTGCAGCAAGTTCGGCCGGTAGAGCATAGGCCCACTGGGTGATTGTTCCAGCCCCCAAACAGATAACAATATCACCGGGTTGCACGAGTTTTCTCACCAAAGGGGCCAAGTGCTTGGGATCATCAATCGTCTGCACAGAGCGATGTCCCCGCGCATGCAATCCTTCTGCCAAATGCACATGACTGGCCCCCTCAATCGGGCTTTCGCCAGCCGCATAGACCGGTGCCAAAACCACTGAATCCGCATCATTGAAACAAGTGCAGAATTCCGTGAACAGACTGGACAACCGTGTATAACGATGGGGTTGCATAACAGCCACAACCTTGTTCTTGGTCACCCGCCGCGCCGCTGAAAGCACAGCGGCAATTTCGACGGGATGGTGGCCATAGTCGTCAAACACCGTTACGCCATTGTGCTCACCCGTGCGCGTAAAACGTCGTTTCACGCCTTCAAAATTGGCAAGGCCCTCGCGCACCTTGTCATCACTCATGCCAAGTTCACGCGCCACGGCAAGTGCCGCCGTGGAATTCAGCGCGTTGTGATCTCCCGGCATTTTCAGTGCAAGATCAGGCAAGTCATGAAACTTGCCGCTGACACGATCTGTCACCCGCACGGAAAAGCGTGTTGCACCATCCCGGTAAGTTACATCCATCAGGCGATAGTCAGCCTGCGGACTATATCCGTAGGTGATGACCCGGCGATCCTGCACCTTGCCAATCAATTCCTGCACCACCGGATGATCAATGCACATGACAGCAAAACCATAGAACGGAATGTTTTCGACAAAAGCCAGATAAGCCTCCTTGGCCTTGTCGAAGGTGCCGTAGTGATCGAGATGTTCCGGATCAATATTGGTGACAATCACCACATCAGCGGGAAGCTTCACAAAGGTGCCATCGGATTCGTCCGACTCCACCACCATCCAGTCACCCTTGCCAAGCCTCGCATTGGTGCCATAGGCATTGATGATGCCGCCGTTGATCACCGTGGGATCAAGCCCGCCGGAATCCAGCAGCGAGGCCACGATAGACGTTGTGGTGGTTTTGCCATGGGTGCCGCCCACCGCAATGCAGGACTTGAAGCGCATCAACTCCGCCAGCATTTCGGCTCGCCTGACGATTGGCAAATAGCGCGCCCGCGCCTCCATCAATTCCGGATTGTCGGGCTTCACCGCCGACGAAATCACGACAACCTGCGCTTCACCAATATTCGCAGCCGCATGGCCGATGGAAACCGCAATTCCATGTTTGCGCAACCGTGCAACATTGTAGTTGTCACTGATGTCGGACCCTTGCACCTTGTAGTTCAGCGTTGCCATCACTTCGGCAATGCCGCTCATGCCAATCCCTCCAATGCCGATGAAGTGAATGGGGCCAACGTCGCGGGGCAATTTCATGGTATGCAATTCTCCTGGGCCACGCGCTTAGCGGTGGGCCATATGATGTTGGACGAGATCAGCAAGTCGCTTGGCAGCATCAGGCCTGCCATGGCGCAAAGCCGCATTTGCCGCCTCTTTAAGGGCTGCACCATCGCTGAGCAATGCCTGTAAAATCGAAGCAAAATGCGCCGTCGAGAGGCTGGACTGGGCATGTACAAAGCCGCCGCCTGCCCTTGCAAAACTTTCAGCATTGCGCAACTGGTCATTGTCGATGGCATGGGGCAAGGGCACCAGAATGGCAGGCCGTCCCACCACACCCAGTTCAGCAATCGAAGAGGCGCCAGACCGACAGATCACCAAATGGCAATCGCGCATCAGCTCCGGCATGTTTTTGAAAAATGGCTGAAGGTCCGCCGCCAGCCCAGCCTTCCCGTATGCCGACCGAACCCGGTCAATATCCTCTGCCCGACACTGCTGCGTCACCCACAAACGCTTGCGCAAACTTTCTGGCAAAGTCGCCAGAACGTCCGGCATGGCATCGGAAAAAAACTTCGCACCCTGACTGCCGCCAAACACCAAAAGTTTGATCGGGCCATCAGCTGTCAGTTCGGGATAATCAAAACCAACAACCCGCTTCACGGCTTCGCGCACCGGATTGCCCGTCAACATCACCTTCGGCATCGCTGAAACCGGAATGCCTGAAACATTTTCAAAAGACGTTGCGATGGCAGAAACCCGCGTTGCCAAAAGTTTATTCGCACGGCCCAGAACCGAATTCTGTTCATGCACCAAACTAGGCACACCGCAATGCACGGCAGCCATCACAGGCGGCAGTGATGGATAGCCACCAAAGCCCACCACAGCTGCGGGCCGATGCTGTTTCATCAACCCCCGACCAATCCAATAGCCACTCATCAACCGCCAAATCCGCGAGGGCACCCGCAGGGGATCAGCAAGCGAAAGACTGGCCGACGGCACGATATGGGTGGCAAGTGCCGGAAAATTCTTGCCGTAATCGCGCACCCGCTCATCCGTCAGCAAATGCACGGCAATGCCCCGCGCCGCCAACTCTTCAGCCAAGGCCTGGGCCGGAAACAAATGTCCCCCTGTGCCTCCAGCTGCCAGCATGACAAGTCCATTATTTGTGGAACTCATGCCGCCACGGCCCCCGACAAACTGCCCTGAACCAAGGTGGTTTCACGCGGCATCTGCCGACCCAGCGCCAGTATGAATCCAATCGCCACAGCCGTTCCCAACAGCGAAGAACCACCATAGGAAATGAACGGCAGCGTCATGCCCTTGGCAGGCAACAACGCCACATTCACCCCCATGTTGATTGCGGCCTGCAAGCCAAACATGCTGATCAGCCCGGTGAATGCCAAGGCCGCGAAAGCATCCGGCTCGGCTTTGGCGCGCCTGAGAATGCGGATGATGATGAACAGGAACAAGGCCATCAAGGCAAGGCAAGCCAGCAAGCCGAATTCCTCGCCGACGACAGCAAAAGCAAAATCCGTATGGCCATCAGGCAACACCAGTTTGGCAGTTCCCCCACCTGGACCTGTGCCGAGAAGTCCGCCATTGTTGAAGGCTTCCATGGCAGTATCGACCTGAAAGGTATCGCCCTTGTCAGGATTGAGGAAGCGGTCTACGCGCGACCTGACATGCGATACCGCTACATAGGACAACACCCCCAAACCTGCGGCTCCTCCAGCCAGTCCGAAGATGACCGACCAGCGCACGCCATAGATCAGCAGCAACACACCAAAGGTCAAGGTGACCAGGGCCGCCTGGCCAAAATCCGGCTGCATCACCAGCAACACCAGAAACAGCGCAAAACAACCATAGGCAAGGAAATGCGCAGGCATATCCGGCAGGCGAACCCGCTCGGCAAACAGCCATGCCGTCACCACCACAAAACACGGCTTGGCAAATTCCGAGGGCTGCAAGCTTATTGGTCCGATATTGATCCAACGATGCGCACCCTTGATTTCCGGACCAAATTTTTGCGCCAGCAGCATCAACAACAGCGAACCCGCGAATCCGGCAATGGCAAAGCGGCGAACCCAGATGCGGTCGAGAAATGAAAAGGCAAACAACACGCAAACTGCCATGCCCAGATATATCAGCTGGCTTTTGATGAAGTGATAGGGATCAAGCCCGATGCGCGAAGCCACAGGCGGGCTGGCCGCCATGCTGATCAAAACGCCAGACGCCATCAGCAAGAGTGCAGCCGACAACAAGGCCCGGTCAACCGTAAACCACCAGCGGGCAATCGCCCCGCGATCATTGCGTGAAATCAACATGGTCAATGTCCTCCCGCCATTACAGCACCCGGCAACCGCGACACCAAATCCACAAAGGCATCGCCGCGCACTTCAAAATTCTTGTAGTGGTCAAAAGAGGCACAAGCCGGAGACAGCAATACCACCTGGTCTCCCCGCTCGTCCATGGCGGCATCCTGTGCTGCGGCCAGTACGGCACGCGGCAATGTCTCGCACATCACATAGGGCACCTTGCCTTGCAACGCCTTGGCAAAATCTTCTGCCGCCACGCCGATCAGGTAAGCTTTGGCGATGCGCGGAAAATAGGAGGAAAGCGGTTCAATCCCTCCCGATTTCGCAATACCACCCGCAATCCAATAAATCCGATGATAAGAAGCCAGAGCCTTCTCAGCCGCATCCGCATTGGTGGCTTTTGAATCATTGACAAACGGTACACCCTGCACCCGTCCAATTTCCTGCATGCGGTGGGCAAGGCCCGGAAAATTTTCCATTCCTGACTTGATCACATCAGGTGCCACACCCAACGCCGCCGCAGCACCATAAGCCATGCAGGCATTCTGCCAGTTGTGACGTCCCTTGAGGGCCGCCATGTGCCTGAGGTCAATGCTGCAAACCAACTCACCATCCCGCCGGTCCTGCAAAATTCCGTCGGGTGCCGAAACGCCATCAAGCAGGGAACGCGTCACTGAAACCCGCCGCAAGTCAGCACCCGAATGCACCTTGTCGGCAATCGCGGCGCACCAGTCATCATCGATACTTACCAAAGCCGTCTGGCCATCATGCTGCTTGGCAAACATCCGTGATTTCACATCGGCGTAGTGTTCCATCGTGCCATGGCGGTCCAGATGGTCTGGTGTAAGATTGGTGAGGATGCCAATGTCAGGTGCCAATCCCCGCATCAGGTCGATCTGGAACGATGAAAGCTCCAGCACATAATGCCGCCCCCGTGCCGGGGCCCGCAGATTGAACACGGCCTGGCCAATATTGCCACCCACATCAACATCAAGTCCGGCTTGTTTCAGCACATGGCCGATCAAAGCCGTCGTGGTGGATTTGCCATTGGTGCCAGTGATGGCAATGACCCGCGAACCGGTGTCCTGCACAGCCCGCACAAAAACTTCCGTATCACCGATGATCTCAATGCCCGCCGCCTTGGCTTTCACAACTGTCCAGTGGGGTTCGGGATGGGTCAATGGCACTCCGGGACTCAACACCAATGCCGCCAGCGATTTGAAATCCACCGTGTGCAGATTGGTAACTGCAATGCCCTCGGCCTCCGCCTTTTCGACGGCTGGTTCCGAATCGTCCCAGGCATAAACTTCAGCGCCGCCCAGTCGCAAGGCTTCGGCACAAGACATGCCGGAGCGGGCAAGCCCGAAGACCGCCACGCGCTTGCCATTGAAAACCGGAGCAGCAAACATGATGCCCTACCGCAGCTTCAGGGTTGAAAGGCCAACCAGGGCCAGCACAAATGCGATGATCCAGAAGCGGATGACGATAGTGGGTTCCTTCCAGCCTTTCTGCTCATAGTGATGATGCAATGGTGCCATGGCAAACACCCGCTTTCCCGTCATCTTGAACGAAGCCACCTGCACAATCACTGACACGGTTTCGAGCACGAACAAGCCGCCGATAACGGCCAGAACAATTTCATGTTTGACGGCAACTGCAATCGCCCCCAGCGCACCACCCAGCGCCAGCGATCCCGTATCACCCATGAAAATCATGGCTGGCGGTGCGTTGAACCACAGGAAGCCAAGTCCTGCCCCCACGATAGCTCCGCAGATGATGGCGAGTTCACCGGTGCCTGCAACAAAATGCAATCCGAGATAACGCGAGAAAACAAAATTGCCGACGAGATAGGCAATCAACGCATAGGATCCCGAAGCAATCATCACAGGCACAATGGCCAGCCCGTCAAGCCCGTCCGTAATATTGACGGCATTGCCTGCACCGACAATCACCAGCAACCCGACAATCAGAAAAAACGGACCAAAATAAATCAGTGCATCCTTGAAAAATGGCAATGCCAGAGACTGTGAAAGCGGATGTTCACCAATCCATATGAAACAGGCAACGGCTACGCCCGCCACCAGAAATTCGGCGAGCAGACGCATTTTGGATGAAAAACCATGCACCGAGGCGCGCGTCACCTTGAGGAAGTCATCATAAAAACCGATGGCCCCGAAGCCGATGGTCACAAACAATACCGCCCAGACATAAAGATTGCCAAGGTCGGCCCACAGCAATGTCGAGACGAAAATTCCAGAGAGAATCATCAAGCCGCCCATGGTGGGCGTACCCTGCTTTTCAACGATATGGCGTTGTGGTCCGTCCAAGCGGATTGGTTGTCCCCGGCCCTGCTTCATCTTGAGCAGGGAAATGATTTTTGGCCCGAAAATAAAAATGAACAACAGTGCCGTGATGACGGCGCCGCCCGTTCGGGTGGTCAGGTATTTGAAAACGTTGAGGGCCGAAACATCGTCAGCAAAGCGGGTTGCCAGATAGTAAAACATCGGTTCAGGATTCCTTCTGGCTTTTCAACTGGCGTTCAGCCCATTTGTTTTTCATGGCCTCGGCAATGGGTCCCATGCGGCTGCCCAGCGAACCCTTGATCACCACACAGTCACCGGGCCGCAGACTTGCCAAAACAATGTCTTTCAATTCAGCAGAAGTTTCAGCATAGGCCCCGCGTTTGCCCGTTGGCACAGCGCTCCACAGATGCGCCATCAAGGGCCCGGCGGCGTATAGAACGTCAACCCCTGCTTCGTCTATGTCTTTGGCAAGGCCCGCATGCAGTTCGGGTCCAAACTTCCCGAGTTCCAGCATGTCACCCAGTACGGCCACCCGTCTTCCACCTTTGCCCGGTTTGGCTTGCGTCAGCAACGACAGCGCCGCCGCCATCGAAGCCGGATTGGCATTGTAGCTTTCGTCAATCAGCAGGATGTCACCAGCGCCCGTATCAAGCCGCTGCTGCACACCCCTGCCCTTGGCGGGCTTGGCATCGGCAAGGGCAAGGGCGGCCCGTGCCAGATCAGCACCCGCCAGTTTTGCTGCGGCCAAAACCGCAAGGCTGTTCATGGCCATGTGGGCACCCGGCATGCCAAGTTTGTAGACCAGCTTTTCACCCAGGATTTCCGCGGTGATACAGCAGCATTCCGCATGCAAGGCAATCCGTTCAAGATGCACTGTCGCGTCTGCATGCTTGCCAAATCCATGGATCGCAGAAATGCCTGCATGTCTGGCCGCCAATGCAAGTTTTTCAAAATACGGCGAGTCCTGGTTGATGACCGCACTGCCCCCCGCCACAACACCCGAAAATATCTCGGCCTTGGCATCGGCAATTTCATCAAGCGAAGCAAAATGCCCGAGATGGCTGGCCGCCACCGTCGTGACAATCGCCACATGGGGTTTCACCATATCGACAAGCGGCGTGATTTCGCCGCCATGGTTCATGCCGATTTCAAAAACGCCAAAAGCCGAAGACCTGGCAAAGCGGGCCAAGGTGAGCGGAACACCCCAATGATTGTTGAATGATGCGGCTGAAGCATGGGTTTCCCCACTGGCCGACAGTGCAACCTGCAACATCTCCTTGGTTGAAGTCTTTCCCACACTACCCGTAACCGCAATCACCTTGCCATGGCTGCGCTGGCGGGCAGCACGGCCCATGCTCTCCAGCGCTTTCAGGCAATCATCCGGCACCACCAGAAGCGGTCCCGCAGCTTGCATGTCAGGCGTGGCTTTCGACACAACTGCCAAACCAGCACCAGCCTGCAAAGCCTTGGCCACAAAGGCATGGCCATCCATGCTGTCGCCTTTGATCGCCACAAAAATATCACCATCAGCAACGCTGCGGGAATCAATCGAAACACCGCCAAGGGTTTTCGTCACATTGCCACGCAACGCCCCACCTGTGGCCGCCAGCAATTCATCTGCGCTCCACAATGCATTAGCCATGATAAGTCTCGCCCCGAAGCGCCGCGCGAACCGCTGCATGATCACTGAAATTTTTGGTCACGCTGCCAATGATCTGACCTTCTTCATGGCCCTTGCCCGCAACCAGCAGAATGTCGCCCGTTTGTAAAGCCTTGACGGCAACGGCTATGGCCTCGGCCCGGTCAGCAATTTCAAAAGCACCGGGAGCACCCACCAACGACTCGCGGCGGATGACAGCAGGGTCTTCGCTACGCGGGTTGTCATCCGTCACATAGACCACATCTGCTGCATCAGCAGCCGCTTTCGCCATCAGCGGACGTTTGCCCTTGTCACGATCGCCACCGCAGCCAAACACCACATGCAATTTGCTTTTGGTGTTGGGGCGCAAAGCTTGCAAGGCATTGGCCAGCGCATCAGGCGTATGGGCGTAGTCAACAAAAACCGCTGCACCACTTTCAGTATTGCCAACAAAATCCAGCCGCCCCGGTGCGCCCTTGAGCGATGACAGCGCATGCAACACTTTCTCTGTTTCACCCCCAACGGCAATCACCAATCCTGCCGCTACCAGCGCATTGGAAGCCTGGAAGGTGCCAGCCAACGGCAGGGAAACCTCATGGCGACCAGACCGGGTTTCAAGCAGCAAAACCTGTGTCAATCCCTCACTGTTTGCCGTGACAAGCCGGATGTCGCTGCCTCGCTCACCCACTGTGAAACTCCGCAAACCACTGGCTTCACACCTGATGCGAATCTCTTCGCCATAGGGCGAATCCATATTGATGACGGCAGGAGCACCGCGTGGCAAAAGCTCGGTGAACAACCGCATCTTGGCTTCGAAATATTCATCGAGGCTGCCGTGATAATCCAGATGGTCCCGCGTCAGATTGGTGAAGGCCCCTGCGGCAAGTTGCAAGCCATCCAGCCGGTATTGCGACAGTCCATGGCTTGATGCTTCAACCGCCAGATGCTGCACATGGTCTTCCGCCAACCGGGCCAGCGTTGCATGCAGTTTCACGGGGTCCGGCGTTGTATGTTGCAGATATTCCGTGCCCCCCGGTCCCACCACACCAATGGTGCCAAGGCTTGCCGCACGAAACCCCAACTGCTCCCA